>WTHD01000364.1 GCA_011523265.1 Candidatus Binatota bacterium | reverse complement strand
GTCCAGGTCTCCGCCGCTTTTGTCCCACAGGGGAGTATCGACCGCACCGGGAATGACCGCGGTGACTTTTATCCCTTCTGAACGGACTTCGGCCGCTAAAACCTTCGTCAGACCGAGGGCGCCGAATTTGGAGGCGGTATAGGCGGTTGAGCCGGGTAAGATCATGTGGCTGGCAATAGACAATACGTTGAGGATATGGCCACTTTTTCGGGGCAGCATGTGCTTGAGGGCAGTTTTACAGCAGAGATACGGCCCGCGCAGATTGACGTTCATGAGCATGTCCCAGTCCTCGGTGCGGGATTCCATGATGGGACCAAAGGCCGCACCACCGGCGCTCGTCACCAGAATGTCAAGCTGGCCACATTCTTCGACTGCTCTATCCATCAGGGTGGCAATTGCTTGTTCGTCGGTGACATCGGTCGGAACAGCAATTGCCCGGACACCGGACTGGGTACATTCTTGGACAACTCCGTCTAACGTTGCCTGGGTCCGAGCGGCGAGAACGACCTGCACACCTGCCCGAGCGAGGGCGAGGGCGGTAGCCCGACCTATGCCTGAACTTGCTCCGGTAATAACGGCAACCTGTCCGTGAAGCTTGGGGGATGACATGCTGGATTCCTTAAAGCGCAATGCTTACGCATTCTCTCCGTGATATTCAAAAAAATTCTTCGGGGTCTCCCATAACCCGACCCGCGACAGGTGCGCGCCCAGACGCGGTTTCAGCAGGTTCCAAATAACGTGGACAATATTTTCCCCCGTGGGATTCAGATTGTGAAATTCCTCTGTTTCACGATTGAGGTGTTTATGATCAAAACGCTCGATCACCTCTTCCTGCACGACCTGCATCAGTTCAACCAGGTCAAAAACCATACCTGTCTGTGGGTCGATAGTGCCAGTGACGGTCACCTCTAATTCGTAATTATGTCCATGGCCGTGCAGATTATTACACTTGCCAAAGATTTCTCTATTCTGTTCGTCGGATAAGTGTGGACTATGGAGACGGTGCGCTGCGCTAAAGCTGAATGATTTTGTGAGTGCGGCCATAGTAATTCCCTCTCCACCCGACACATCGGACCAGAGCGTTGGTTCTTCATACAGGCGAACGCGAAAGAGCCGGGCTGCGGGCTGCTCCGTACGCAACCGGTCTTCGAGATAGTCTCGCATATAGGCTGCGAGAGTTTCCGTCGTAGGAATGAGACGGCTGAAGGCCGGATGGTCGAGATTAATGAATTTATGGTCAAACTGGCTGGCGATCTCTTTGAGTAAACGGTCGAGTTCCTTGATATTGATCACCATACCGGTTTGCGGATCGCTCTCTCCGTGAACAGTCACGCGCAGGACATAATTATGCCCATGGCCGTATGGACTGACGCATTTACCAAAGGTCCGCCAATTTTCTTCCTCTGAAAAGTCGGGATTCCAATAGCGGTGAGACGCTTCAAATTCAACAAAGCGGGTAAGATGATACATTGCTGCCTCGGTCGAGCTACCTCCTGAGGATGCAGCAAGGGTCGCAGGGGGTCAAGTAGGACAATTGCGGCATTCGATCTGGCAGAAGGAAGCACTCGGTCAGGTCAGCTCTGTGGGTCAGGCTCGACAGGTCAGGAGGGCGATCTCGCGTGGAGTAAAAAGACGGATGCGCTGACCTGTGACGCCCAAGCCTCGATTCACATACAGGAAACAATTCCCGAGCGTATACTGTCCACGTGGAAAGCGGGTAATAAAGCGGGCCAAATTGAACTGGTGCGACTGGAACGGCAGGGCAAATTGACCGCCATGAGTATGGCCGGACAGGGTGAGATCAATACCGAGATTGGCGGCCGCAGGAAAAATGTCAGGACGGTGCGACAATAAAACGGTGGGCTCATGGCTTGGAATGTCTGCTCTCAGGTGGGTGAGGGTGGTATCCGCATCCAGCCCGCGAGCCCAATCCTTCCCGCGATCGTCCAGACCAATGAGATGGAGCGTTGTGCCGGCAATGGCAAGATGGGCGACCTGGTCCCGTAGCAGCGTAATATGGGTATAATCCGCCAGGCCGGCCGCAACAGCGTGCGCTCCCGCATAGCGATCATGGTTACCAAGGCAGGCGAAGACCCCGTGCCGAGCGTGGAGTGCGTTCAGATACGGGAAGAAGTCCGGAATATACGCAGGACTGGCGTCTAGGATATCACCGGTCAGGAGGATGAGGTCTGGCTGTAGCTCATTGACTTTCTGCACATAGGTTTCGAGCTCCTGCGTGGTGAGATTCGTCCCAATGTGGAGATCACTGATCTGTGCAATTTTGATGCAAGGACTTGTGGATGGCCAATGGGCAAGGGAGAGTTCTCTCTTGGATATGCGGAGTTGGCGCTGGCCCCCAAGGTAGCCATAGATGAAAAGGCTGGTAATGAGAATGAGACTCACACCCGCAAAAAGCTGAAAACCCAGCGTCAGCACGGGCTGAACAGACAGGTGGAGTTCGGTAAAGGGGAGGAAGAAGCCGCATACGGCGACGAGGAAAGAGAGGAGAGCCCATAACACTCCGCACAGCACGAGAAAAACAAAGCAAAAGGCGCTGATGAAAGCCGAGGCAAAATAAATCCGGAGAGGTAAACGGAGGACTGTAGGAAGGGAGGGTAGGCGCCGAGAGAAGCGTATGAGGAAGAGATTCAAGAAAAAAAGGATCAGTGGAATAACAGCTGTGGCCGCTGAGGGCGGCGAGTAAACAGGTAAAAAGACGCCCAAAAACCAGACCGGAACGATCCATTGAGACAAGCTGATCGTGATTAGAAGGAGCGTGAAGAAGTTCGCGAAGAAAACGCTCGAAATCCAATGTAAAGCTTTCGGCGCGAGTTGGTATGATGGAATTTTCGTCTGAGCTGTTGACACGGTTATGCTCCGTATAATTCGGGAGACTGAAATACAATACCAGAAGCTAGTAACCCGAATCTAAAGTTCATGGCATAAGTGTTGATCGACCCGGTGACAGAACCGTTTGACGGCCGCGAGG
>WTHD01000274.1 GCA_011523265.1 Candidatus Binatota bacterium | reverse complement strand
TTGCAATTGTGACGCATTCCGTTGCAGGATGGAGAGACCCGTCAACGTGTTGCACCAAAGGCCTGAACCGGGTGGCTACGGGGAGGAATGAAATGTAACCGCAACCGGCTTCTGTGAGCCAAAGGAGGGATCATATGGCAGAGTACGATCTGCTTATCAAGAACGGCACAATCATCGATGGATTGCAGGTGCCCCGCTATCGGGGAGATGTTGCAATTCGTGACGGTAGGATCGTTGCCATGGGGAATATACAGGACACGGCCACGCGGGTGCTTGATGCGACCGGCATGATCGTCGCGCCAGGGTTTATGGACATCCATACCCATTACGATGCGGCGCTCTCCGGCGGCACAGCCTGGGACCCGTATGCCACCCTCTCCGGCTGGCACGGCGTAACCACGGTCGCGATCGGAAACTGTGGCTTTGGTTTTGCGCCGGTGCGTCCGGAAGATCGTGACCGGGCGATGCGCCGGATGGAGCGCACCGAGTCCATTCCGTTGTCCTGTATGCAGGCCGGCATGCGCTGGGACTGGGAGACCTTCCCTGAATATCTGGACAGCCTGGACCGTGGTGGGCTGGGTATCAATGCCGCCTCCCTCGTGCCGTACTCTCCGCTGCGTGCCTGGGTATTGGGCAACGATGCGGCGCGGGACCCGGACTACAAGACCACCCCGGATCAGATTGCGGAGCTGAAACATCTGCTGCGAGAAGGCTTGCAGGCCGGCGGCTTCGGCTTTTCCGCCAGCTTTAGTATGGCGAATCGCGACTATGACGGTGGCTATCTCCCGACCCATGTGGCACCGCGTGAAGAATTTCTCGAAATGGCGTCCGTCATGCGCGAGTTCAACCGTGGCTCTATCGAGTGGACCATGGGCCATGCCTTGCAAGGGCTGGGGATGGACTTCTTATTAGAGTTGGCCAAGACGAGCGGTAGACCGGTGAACTGGAACGCGATTATCCACGATCCGTCCTCACCCAATACCTGGCGTGAGCAATTGGCCTGGACCGAGCGGGCAAACAGGGAAGCGCCGGTCCTGCCGGTCAACATCTGCATGCCGATTGAGTTTGAGTTTACGCTGGAGACCATGGGCTTGTTTGACCAACTGCCGGCCTGGAACGAGGCCACGGTCGGCACCCTGGAAGAGCGACGCATGAAACTGGCCGACCCAGGTCGGCGGGCGGCTCTCAAGGCTGACATGGAAAAGGCCCCGACCGTCATGCCGGGCGAGAATCCCGACGGGGAGCAGGGCCAGCTCCGGATGTTCCGCTGGGATGAGACCTTTATCGATGATGTCCACCTGGAAAAGAACGCCCATCTCAAGGGCCGCACCGTTGCGGAACTGGCCCAAGAGCAGGGCAAACACCCGATCGATGCGTTGCTCGACCTGTCGGTGGAAGAAGAACTCAAGACCGAATTTGCCATGCAGGGCTTTATCAATAACGATGAAGAAGCTCTGAGCACGATTCTTAAACACCCGCTCTGCCTGGTCGGGGCCTCGGATGGTGGCGCGCATACCAAATTCCTGACCCTGGGCCGCTACCCGACCCATTTCCTGACCCACTGGGTGCGCGACAAGCAGATCATGACTTTGGAAGAGGCGCACTGGCGGCTGTCGACCATGGTGGGCTGGGCGATCGGTATCCGGGACCGGGGCTGGCTGCGTGAGGGTATGCCCGCGGACATCGTGGTGTACGACCTGGAAAAGCTGGCCGTGCGACCGATGGAGACGATCACAGACCTGCCCGACGGCGACTGGCGGCGAGTCCAAAAGGCCGACGGCTATCGGTATTCGATTATCAATGGTCAGATTACGTTTGAAGACGGCAAGTGCAGCGGGGCCCTGCCGGGTAAGATGCTGCGCAGTTATGATATGGCCGCCGGCTAACGCAGAGCAACTCCTATTCGATTTTCATCGAGGACAAAACGCCGGGTTTCGACCCGGCGTTTTGGTATGCAGCGAGCCTTCCGCTTCTGTGTCTCTCAAGGAGGATTGTGGAGCATGACGGATTCGGAACAACGAGTTATTGACGCACTTGAAGCACTGGGGCTGCCCTTTGAGCGGATAACCATAGACCCGGCCCATGCCGATACGGCCGTGTTCTGCGCTCACTATGGCTATCCGCCGGAAACGTCCGGCAACACGATTGTTGTGGCGTCCAAGAAAGAGCCCAAGAAGTTTGTGGCCTGTGTGATCCTGGCCACAACCCAGCTTGATGTGAACAAGCGGGTGCGCAAGCTTATGGGGGTGTCCAAGGCGTCGTTTGCCTCGGCCGAGGAGATGCACATGCTGACGGGCATGGAAGTCGGCGGCGTGACGCCGTTTTCACTGCCTGCGGATATGTCCCTATACGTTGATAGCCGGGTGATGGAGTTGGAAACCGTTGTCCTGGGTGGCGGGGGACGCAGTCTCAAGATTGGGATTTCGCCAGAAGTCTTTCACAAGCTGGGGGCTGAGGTTGTCGCAGATTTAGGTGTTCGGCGACCTGTGATAGAGACGAAGGCGTAGGGCTCCATCCGCATCGGGGAGCAAAAGGAGGAAGAGCATGAGCATTTTTCACATGTATACAGGGGACGACGGCCAATCGCATATTGAGGAGCCGGCGTTGAGTGCCCAACCGAGCCAGGAAACGCCACAATCGACCCAGGAGATTTTCTTTCGGGAACTCCCGGCCGGAACCGCCATGGATTGGCATAACGCCCCCCGACGACAGTATGTGATTGTGTTACGGGGCCAGATGGAAATCGGCTTTAAGGACGGGTCGGTCCAGCGCTGTGGACCAGGAGATGCCGTGCTTGCCGCCGACCTGACCGGTGGGGGGCATACGACTCGTGTGGTCGGAGACGGTCCTGCACTCGTCGGGGTTGTGCCGGTGGCTGACTGAACAGCGGGGCGGCTCACCTATCCCAGAAAGATATGGAATCCAACAGCACCCTCCGCATCTTTGACGGTGCGGTAGCTATTATGACCGGTGGGGCCTCGGGTATCGGGC
>WTHD01000057.1:5682-14235 GCA_011523265.1 Candidatus Binatota bacterium | reverse complement strand
GCCCAGATTTCCTCCGGGGACGATCACCACATCGGGGACTTCCCAGTCAAACTGCTGAACGATCTCAATCGAGATAGTCTTCTGGCCCTCAAGCCGCAGGCTGTTCATCGAATTGGCCAGATAGATGTTTTCCTTAGTACACAGCTCGCGCACGACCCGCATACAGCCATCAAAATCGGTATCGAGCGACAAGGTCAGCGCCCCGTTTGCCATGGGCTGAATAAGTTGCGCCGTAGACACCCGATTACGGGGCAGAATCACAATAGCCGGGATGCCGGCCGCGGCGCAGTAGGCGGCCAGGGCGGCCGACGTATCGCCGGTTGAGGCGCACGCAACCGCGGGAATGGACACGCCGTCGGCAATCATCTGCTTCACCATAGAGACGAGCACGGTCATGCCCAGGTCCTTAAATGACCCGGTATGGGAGTTACCACACTGTTTGACCCATAGATCGTCAATACCGATGTGTCGTCCGAATCGCTCGGCCCAGAACAGATTGGTTCCGCCCTCATAGGTGGAAACGACGTTCCCGTCGTCAATAGCCGGACAGACCATTTCTTTCTTGCCCCACACGCCACTGCCATAGGGGTAGAGGGTGCGCCGATAGCGCTCATCAAACAAATGTCGCCATTCTTGGGGCGTTCGCGTCTTGAGAGCGGCGATGTCGTGCCGCACATCCAACAGCCCGCCGCAGGTCGGGCAGTAGTACAGGATTTCGTTGAGCGGATGTTCCCCAAGGCAGCCGGCCGCACAGCCAAACCAGGCCCGAAACGGCGAGGGGTTCGGAGCCGTCAGCGGAAGAGTCGGAGCCTCTGTCAGTGCGCTGTGTGTCATACCTGTCTCTGACTGCTGCTTTCCATCGGAACCGCTGCGTTAGCCAAGGCTCTCCTCAACGCGGACATACACGGACTTGCCCTGCACGATGGGCAATTGGTCCACTAATGTCATCGCCGTCTTCAAATTCCGTTCCGTCGCGGCATGCGTCCGCATGACCAGGGGCACGGTATTATCACCGTCGCTCCGCCCACGCTGAATCACCGAGGCAATGCTGATGTCCTGGTCGCCTAAAATTCCGCTAATCTGGGTGAGCACCCCAGGACGGTCGACGGCCATGAAGCGCAGATAATACTCACTCATCAGCTCATCCATGGACCGGACGGCGACCAGCTTCAGCTCCGTCCAGGCACAGCCCAGCGGTGGCTGGGGCTGTTGCTGCTTCGTCTGCGCCCGTGCGCTATCTACCACGTCAGACAAGACCGCCGCCGCAGTCGGCAAACTGCCTGCGCCTTGTCCGAATTGGAGCGAAGAGCCGAGGGCTTCCCCCTGCGTAAAGATGGCATTATACGCACCGCCCACACCCGCCAGCAGACTATCCTGCGGGATCATGGTCGGATGGACCCGGGCTTCCAGCACGCCGGACTCTTCCTTGGCAATCGCCAACAGCTTGATCGCATAGCCGAACTCGCGGGCAAAGGCGATATCGATCTGGTCGAGCTGTCGAATCCCTTCGGTATACACGGCATCGACCGGCACCCGTACGCCAAAGGCGAGCATGATGAGCAGCGTCAGCTTCTGAGCGGCGTCAATGCCATCGACATCCATACGGGGGTCGGCTTCAGCCAAGCCCAACTCCTGGGCTCTGCGCAGGACGGGAGCAAACTCAGCGCCGTCCTCACTCATCGTCGCCAGGATGTAATTACAGGTTCCGTTCACGATCCCGAACAACGCCTTGTTGCGGTCCGCGACAAAACCTTCCCGCAGCGTCCGGATAACCGGGATGCCGCCGGCCACGCTGGCTTCAAACCCCAGGCGGACCCCGTGCGCTTCGGCCGCGGCAAAAATCTCATCGCCGTGGAGAGCCAACAGCGCTTTGTTTGCCGTCACAACGGATTTACCCCGCGCCATGGCTTCCAGAACGAGGGAGCGAGCGGGGTCGGTTCCGCCAATGAGTTCCAGCACGATATCAACCTCAGCATCGTGCACGACGCTCCACGGGTCGGCCGATAAGCGGACACCGGGCAGCGGCGGGTGGGGTTTTGTGGCGATGCTCCGGCTCGCAACGTGGACGAGTTGCAGGGGCGCGCCTGTTTTTCGCGCAAACGCCTCGCGCTGCCGATCCAGGAGTTGGACCACCCCGGAACCGACCGTGCCCAACCCGATAAGCCCGAGTTTGACCCCCTCCCTCGCCATTATACCGCCCGAAGCTTTTTGTCCGCCGGCTCGGCTGGAGCACCGGCGCCGCCAAAGGCTTTACGGATGCCGCGAACCGCCTGTCGGGTTCGATGCTCATTCTCGATCAAGGCGAAGCGGACGTAGTCTTCTCCATACGGTCCAAAACCGATCCCTGGGGACACCGCGACTTTGGCTTCCGTCAGGAGAAATTCCGCAAAAGCCATGGAGCCCATGGCCCGCAGGGGCTCCGGGATGTGCGCCCAGACAAACATCGTGCCCTTGGGTTTGGGAATATGCCAGCCTACCCGCTCCAAACCGTCAATCAGGACGTCGCGGCGCTGACGATAGCGCTGGCGCATGTTCTCCACGCAGTCCTGGGGACCGTTCAAGGCATGAATCGCGGCGATTTGAATGGGCTGGAAAATACCGTAGTCAAAATAGCTTTTGAGTCGGCCCAAGGCCATGATCGCCTCAGGATTGCCGCAGGCAAAGCCCACCCGCCAGCCCGGCATATCGTAGGATTTCGACAGGGTAAAAAACTCGACGCCAATCTCTTTTGCACCAGGCACCTGGAGAAAGCTCGGCGGCGTATAGCCGTCAAAAAAGAGGTCGGCATAGGCAAAATCGTGAATGACGAACAATTTATGCTCGTGGGCGAATTCCACGACGCGCGTAAAAAATTCAAGGTCCACAACGGCGGTCGTCGGATTATGCGGGAAGCACAGCAGCAAGACCTTGGGCCGCGGCCAACACTGCTGGACCGTTTCCTGAAGCGAGGTAAAGAAATCTTCTCCCGGTCGGAGCGGAACGACTCGCAAATCGGCATTGGCCATCACAATCGAATACTGGTGAATGGGATAGGTCGGACTCGGGCAGATGGCCACGTCACCCGGACCGAGAATTGACAGCGCCAGATGGGACAGGCCCTCTTTCGACCCAATGGTCACAATGGATTCGGAATCGGGATCGAGCTCCACCTCAAAGCGGCGTTTATACCAGTCGCAGATCGCCAGACGCAGCTTATACAGCCCCCGCGAGGTTGAATAGCGATGATTCTGCGGCTTGGCCGCGGCCTCAACCAACTTGTCCACAACATGTTGCGGAGAGGGATGGTCGGGATTGCCCATCCCAAAATCAATAATATCCTCACCCGCCCAGCGCGCCTCCATTTTCATCTTGTCCAGGGTGGCAAAGAGATAGGGCGGAAGCCGTTTAATACGTGGGAATTCCATACGTCTTTTGTCTCACCTCGTGGGAGACAGGCTATTCAACTCATCTCCGCGAGGGTCTCCATTCCTGCTAAGGATATAGGGGATTTACCGAAACCGGTCAAACCACCGGGAGTGCAGTCCCGGCCTCGATATCTATTGTTGTATAGAATGGATGAGCAATTTGTGATGTTGACACATATTACGTGTGCACATAGCATGTGGACTATGAATGTTACCCTGTCCATTGATAATCGAGTCGTGGCCGCGGCTCGGCGGATCGCGACCACCCGTGGCACCAGCTTGAACCAGCTTATTCGCGATTACCTGGAAGAATTGACCCGCGTCAACGATGTAGAGACGGCCATAGATCAACTCGACGCGATGTGGGCGGAAAACGTGTATCGTTCATCGAGTCCGTGGACCCGGGAGCAATTGCATGAGCAGTCGTGAGTTTATCGACACCAATGTACTGGTGTACGCTGACGACGCCCGCGACCGATGCAAGCAGACCCGCGCCCGCGAACTGATACGCCGCTTGATGCGGGAGCGTCGCGGAGTCCTGTCTTTGCAAATTTTGCAGGAATTCTTCGCTGCGGCGACACGGAAGCTCGGCATGAGCAGCCAGGACGCTAAACGGCGCGTGAGTCTGTACTCCCGCTTTGACGTTATCACAATGACCCCCACGGACCTGCTGGCCGCGATTGATCTCCACCGCATCCATCAACTGTCAATCTGGGACGGACTCGTCATCCGTGCCGCCCTGAATGGAGCCTGTACAGTCCTGCACACCGAGGACATGCAAGCGGGTTACACGATTGAAGATTTACTTCTCACCAATCCGTTCGCAACAGACTCTCAAACACGATAGCGGTCCCGAAGGAGACTTCATGGGCAGGCTCAGCCTACCCTGGCCAGTTCCAGGCGGCCGGCCCAGCGGTCTTCGAGGACGACGCGGAGGCGGCGGGATTCGGGGGTGGTCAGGTTGGGGTCGCGTTCGAGCCAGGCCAGGGCTTCGTCTCGCGCGGTTTCCAGCAGTTTGCTGTCACGCACGATATTGGCCACCCGGAAGTCGGGCATGCCGGACTGACGCGTGCCCAGAAACTCGCCCGGCCCGCGAAACGTCAGGTCGGCTTCGGCAATTTTGAAGCCGTCGTCGGTTTCCGTCATGACCTGAAGACGCCGCTGGGACTCGTCGCCCGGCGCGTATTGGGCCAGCAGCAAACATAAGGAGGCCGCCTGCCCGCGTCCGACTCGACCGCGCAACTGGTGCAACTGGGCCAGGCCGAAGCGCTCGGCATGCTCGATCACCATGACGGTCGCGTTCGGCACGTCAATGCCGACCTCAATGACGGTGGTCGAAACCAGCAGGTGATGCTCGCCAGCCTTAAAACGCTGCATGACCGCGTCTTTTTCGTCGCCCTTCATGCGGCCGTGGACGAGCCCGACCGAATATTTTGCAAAAAAGGTCCGGGCCAGCTCTTTGGCCATGGAGGTCGCGGCCTTCAGGTCGGACTTCTCGGATTCCTCAACCAGCGGATAGACCACATAGGCTTGATGGCCCCGTTCGAGTTGGTCTCTGACAAGATAATAGGCTTTTTTCCGCTCGCCTTCATGGAACACATGCGTCGTGATCGGCTTGCGGCCGGGCGGGCGTTCATCAATAGCTGAGACATCCAGGTCGCCGTACAGGGTCAGGGCCAGGGTGCGGGGGATCGGGGTTGCGGTCAGCAGCAGAATATCCGGGTTCGCACCGCGTTTCCGCAGGGCGGCGCGCTGCATCACCCCAAAGCGATGCTGCTCATCCACAATGGCCAGGCCCAGATGCCGAAAGCGCACGCCCTCCTGGATCAGGGCATGCGTACCGACCGCGACCTCGACCTCACCCCGTTCCAGGAGACCATAGATCTCTTGTTTCCGTTTCGGGCGGATTTCTCCGGTCAGCAGCGTCATGGACAGGCCGAGTTGCTCAGCCAGCGGCGTCAGCGTCCGGTAGTGCTGCTCAGCTAAGAGCTCCGTCGGAGCCATGAAAGCCACCTGGTAGCCGCTATCGAGGGCGGCCAGAGCCGCAAAGAAGGCTACGATCGTCTTGCCCGAGCCAACATCTCCCTGGACCAGGCGGTTCATGGGGTGGGGAGCCGCCATATCCCGAAAAATCGCCTCGACCACCCGCTCCTGGGCTGCGGTCAATTGAAACGGCAGGATACTATATATCTGCTGGACGAGCGGTCCCGGCACAATGGACAACCCCTCTTCCCGGACGGTATTGCGCCGGCGCAGGGCCATGCCCAGTTGCAAATAAAAGAGTTCATCGAACACCACGGCCCGGTGCGCCTGAGAGGTGGCCTCATTGAGTTCAACAACCTCAGTATCGAGCGGAGGGAAGTGCAACTGCCGCAGGGCGTGATTGAGCGGCATCAGGTTCAAGCGATCACAAATTTCCTGTGGCACGCCGTTGGCGACCTGATCGACGTAGCGGTCAACGGCACCATGCACGACCCGGCGCATGGCAGCCACCGTCATTTCGGTGGTCTTATTGTAAATGGGCAAGACGCGGGCGGTCTCGTCGTCCTCTTCCAGCGGCTCCATGTCCGGGTGGATCATCCACTTGCCGCCCTTCATGCCCTTCTCGACCTTGCCGTACAGCAGGACTTGCTGGCCAAGCTGATAGCGCTGCTGAAAATAGCGATGCTGGTGATACCACAGCAGGAAGAGAAAACCGGTTTCGTCTCGGACAACGGCTTCGAGCACCCAGCGACGCCGGCGGGCCAGAAAGCGCCGCTCCATCCGGGCGATTTGACCGGTGACCGCGGTCTCATCCCCCACCTGAAGATGGCAGATTTGCTTGATTTCGCGCCGGTCCTGATAGCGGAAAGGAACGTGGTAGAGCAGATCTTCGACCGTCTCTATGCCCAGCCGCGCCAGCTGTTCGGCCCGACGCGGCCCCACGCCCTTGACATACTGCACCGAGTTTTTAAGCGGGGGCTGGCGCGACCGAAAAGAACGTGCCGGTTCTCCCTCCTCGATAAGAGGGGCTGGGGAGGATGCCCGGTCAAAAACCTGCCCTGAGCCAGGTCGAAGGGGACGGGACGTTTCATCCGGCGGCCGTCTTTCCGCCCCTCTCCCTCCACCTTTCGACTTTCCGACCGCCATACCCTCTTACCCGTGCTCTTCACCGTGATAGGCCTGGAGCGGGCACACGTCGAGCAGGCCCTGCTTGAGGCGGGCAATGCCTTCGACCGCGGCTCCCGCTCCGGCCACCGTCGTAAAATACGGCACCTGGCACTCCAGGGCACTCCGCCGAATCGAAAAGGAGTCCTGGATAGACTGCGCCCCCTCGGTCGTATTAATGACCAGATCGATCGAGCCCGCCTGGAGGGCGTCCACAATATGCGGGGAGCCTTCCAGGACTTTCTTCACCATCTCAACCGGCAGTTCGTGCTGCTGGAGAAACGCACAGGTGCCGCGCGTTGCCACCAGGGAGAAGCCGTTCTCCACCAACTGCCTGGCAATGGGCAGGGTCGCGGGCTTATCGCGGTCACGCACGCTGATGAAGGCCTTGCCCGTTTCCGGCAAAATATTGCCCGCAGCAAACTGCGCTTTGGCAAACGCCATGGCAAAGGACTGGTCCACCCCCATGACCTCGCCGGTGGACTTCATTTCGGGTCCGAGGATGGTGTCCACACCGGGGAATTTAATAAACGGAAACACCGCTTCTTTGACATTGACGTGGTCGGGAATGACCTCCTGGGTAAAACCCAGCTCGTCCAACGTTTTTCCCGCCATGACGCGCGCGGCGATTTTTGCCAGGGGAATACCGATCGACTTGCTCACAAACGGCACGGTCCGTGAGGCGCGCGGGTTCACCTCAATCAGAAAAACCTGCTGATCCTTGACGGCGAACTGGATATTCATCAGGCCGACCACACCCAGCTCTTGGGCCAACAGGGTGGTTTGCCGCCGGATTTCACTCTGCACGGCGGCGGACAGGGTGCGCGGCGGCAGGGAACACGCGCTGTCACCGGAATGGACACCGGCAAGCTCAATATGTTCCATGATGCCGCCAACTACGACCTGCCGGCCGTCGCTCAGGGCGTCCACATCGACCTCGGTAGCGTCGTCCAGAAATTTATCGATCAGAACCGGCCGCTCCGCGGACACGGACACGGCCTCACGCATATAGCGTCGCAGGCTCGCCTCGTCATACACCAATTCCATCGCCCGTCCGCCCAGAACATAGGAGGGACGGACCAGCACCGGATAGGCGATGTCCTGGGCAACGGCCACGGCTTCCTCAACCGACCGGGCCGTGCCGTTGGCCGGCTGGCGCAAGCCGAGTTGTTCGAGCAGCAGCTTGAACCGTTCTCGGTCCTCGGCCCGGTCAATAGCATCCGGCGGCGTGCCCAGAATCGGTACCCCGGCCTGTTCGAGCGGCACGGCCAGCTTGAGCGGTGTCTGCCCGCCGAACTGGACAATGACGCCATACGGCTGTTCGCGCCGCACGATGCTCAGCACGTCTTCCAGCGTCAGCGGCTCAAAATACAGCTTGTCAGACGTGTCATAATCCGTACTGACGGTCTCGGGGTTACAGTTCACCATAATGGCTTCAAAGCCGTCTTCTTTGAGCGCAAAGGCCGCGTGCACGCAGCAGTAGTCGAACTCGATGCCCTGGCCGATCCGATTCGGCCCACCACCCAGAATGATCACCTTTTTGCGGGCGGTCGGCTGGGATTCGTCTTCCCCCTCGTAGGTTGAGTATAAATAGGGCGTATGGGCCACGAATTCAGCCGCGCAGGTATCAACTGTTTTATAGACCGGAATCACATCCAGGCGTTCGCGCTCGGTCCGGATATCACCCTCACTGACACCGAGCAGACGGCCGAGATGAACATCGGAAAAGCCCATCTGTTTCGCCCGACGTAACAGGCCGGGCGGTAATGCCGCTACGACCTCGACCGGTTGGGCAGCCGACCCGGTGGCCTCCCCTGATCCGCTCGTCTGCTGGATTTCCTTTTCGCACTCTATGATCTGCTCTATATTATCCAGAAACCACGGATCGATTTTTGAGAGCTGGTAGAGCTCATCCACCCCCATGCCCAGACGGAGCGCGTCCGCCACATACCACAGCCGCTGGGCGTTCGGGATTTGCAGGGACGCGCGCATGGCATCCAGC
>WTHD01000057.1:0-5582 GCA_011523265.1 Candidatus Binatota bacterium | reverse complement strand
TCGATTCAAACCCGTAGCTATCGATTTCGAGCGAACGCAGGGCTTTCTGAAGCGCCTCCTTGAACGTCCGGCCTATGGACATGGCCTCGCCGACCGATTTCATCTGCGGCCCGAGCAAATCCCGGGTTTGGGGGAATTTGTCAAAGGTGAAACGCGGCACCTTGACCACCACATAGTCAATCGCGGGTTCAAAAGAGGCCGGTGTTTCGCGCGTAATATCGTTCGGAATTTCGTCCAGAGTGTAGCCCACGGCCAGCTTGGCGGCAATTTTGGCAATCGGAAACCCGGTGGCTTTGCTGGCCAGAGCAGACGAGCGGGACACCCGCGGGTTCATTTCAATCACGACCAGCCGGCCGGTCTCCGGGTGGACGGCAAACTGGATATTGGACCCGCCCGTGTCCACCCCGATTTCGCGGATGATGCGCAGCGCCGCGTCCCGCATGAGTTGGTATTCTTTATCGGTCAGGGTCTGAGCGGGCGCAACCGTAATGGAATCGCCGGTATGAACACCGAGCGGATCGAAATTTTCGATGGAGCAGATGATGACCACATTGTCCTGGGTGTCACGCATCACTTCCAATTCAAACTCTTTCCAGCCGGCGATCGACTCCTCAACCAGGACTTCATGTGTGGGAGAGGCCTGCAAGCCCCACTCGACAATGGCCTGAAATTCCTGCGGGGTTTGGACGATCCCTCCCCCGGCCCCCCCAAGGGTGCGGGACGGTCGGATAATCAACGGCAGACCCAGGGTCTCACGTAGGGCATAGGCTTCCTCAAGAGAGTGGATATAGCCGCTCCGGGGCAGGTCCAGGCCGATGCGCTCCATGGCCGCCTTGAACAGATCACGATCCTCGGCTTTCTTGATGGCCGGCAGCTTGGCTCCGATGAGTTCCACTCCGTAGCGGTCGAGGATACTCCCTTCGGCCAGGTCAATGGCCAGATTCAAACCGGTCTGGCCGCCAATGGTCGGCAGCAGGGCGTCCGGGCGTTCCCGCTCGATGATTTTTTCAAGAACCGGCCGGGTCAACGGCTCAATATAGGTCCGGTCCGCAAAATCAGGATCGGTCATAATCGTGGCCGGATTCGAGTTGACCAGTATGACGCGGTAGCCCTCCTCTTTGAGCGCCTTGCAGGCTTGGGTGCCCGAGTAGTCAAATTCACACGCCTGACCGATCACAATGGGGCCGGAGCCGATCAGCAAAATGGAATGGAGGTCTGTACGCTTGGGCATGACTTGTATCTGCTGCTCAGGAATCAGCCTCGACACTGCTCCATCAGCGCGGTGAAGCGCCGGAACAAGTAGTCTGCATCATGGGGCCCCGGAGAGGACTCGGGATGGTATTGCACGGAAAAGAGCGGCTCCTGCGTATGCTGCAAGCCCTCTACCGTCCGGTCGTTCAGGTTGAGATGGGTGACTTCCGCCCGCTCTTGCAACGAATCGACATCGACACAGAAACCATGATTCTGCGCCGTAATCTCAACCTTCCGGGTTGCAAGGTCCATCACCGGCTGGTTGCCCCCGTGATGACCGAATTTGAGCTTATAGGTCTGTCCACCCAAGGCCAGACCCAGAATCTGGTGTCCCAGACAGATACCGAACAGGGGGACTTTTCCCACCAGGGCGGCGATGTTCTCCTTGGCATGGGGCACCGCATCCGGGTCGCCCGGACCGTTCGACAGAAAAACGCCATCCGGCTTGAGGCGCAGGACTTCTGCCGCAGGCGTGGAGGCCGGCACAACCCGCACCCGACAGCCCGCCTCAACCAGATGGCGCAGGATGTTGAACTTCACGCCAAAATCGTAGGCGACCACAGAGAAGCGCGGCTCGGGCGCGTGTCCCGCCCCCTGCTGTCGATAGCCGCTCTCCAACTCCCAGTAGCCCTGGGACCAGTCGTACGGCTCACGACAGGTGACTTCTTTGACCAGATCACGTCCAACCAGGTCTGGGGCGGCTTGTGCTTTTTCCACCAGACGCTTGGTATCGAGGTCGCGGGTCGAGATCACGCCTTGTTGGGCGCCGCCGTCGCGAATGCGGCGAACGAGCGCCCGGGTATCAATACCCTGAATGCCCACGATGTCATGCTCGCGCATATAGGCGGCCAGACTCTTCTGCGCCCGCCAGTTACTGGGCCGCTCCCAGTATTCCTTGACCACAAAGCCTTCAACAAAGGGTTGACGGGATTCGACATCTTCGACATTGACTCCGACATTGCCGATCTCGGGATAAGTCATGGTGACGATCTGGCCCTTATAGGAGGGATCGGTGAGAATCTCCTGATAGCCGGTCAGCGAGGTGTTGAAGACGATCTCGCCGACCGCTTCTCCCCGAGCGCCAAAAGCGCTCCCCTCAAAGACCGTCCCATCGGCCAGGGCCAAGAGCGCTGTGTTCCTCACGCCGGCTGGCCCTCCTGTTCACGGTCATCGTACACGATCCGCCCATCGACCATGGTCAGCCGTACCTTACCGGTCAGCTCCCAGCCGGCAAAAGGCGTATTCTGACTGCGCGACCGAGCGGCGAGCGGGTCCAGCCGCCAACTCGCGTGCGCGTCAAAAAGCGTCAGGTCTGCTGGCTTACCCACCGCAAGCGTGCCAGAGGGGAGCCCTAGAATACGAGCCGGATTCACAGTCAGTTTCCGTATTGCCTCGGAGAGGGACAACACCCCGTCCCGGACTAAGTGCAGCGTCAACGGCAGGGCCGTCTCCAAGCCGGTCACGCCGTGAGCGGCCTGATCGAATTCAACCTCTTTCTCGTCCCGATGGTGGGGGGCATGGTCGGTCGCAATGGCGTCAATGGTTCCGTCTCGCAAGCCGTCCTTCATGGCCGCCACATCGTCGGCCAGTCGGAGCGGCGGGCTCATTTTCGCGTTGGTATTATACCCCTCAACCGCCTCTTCGGTGAGTGTAAAATGGTGCGGGGCGACCTCGGCCGTGACTGCCAAACCTTCGACCCTTGCCTGGCGGACCAAGTCCACCGATCGGCGGGTACTGATATGAGCGATATGTACCCGTCCACGGGTGAGGCGCGCCAGGGCAATGTCACGGGCGACCATGACATCTTCGGCGACACTCGGGACGCCGCGAATCCCCAGGCGCACCGAGGTCGGCCCCTCGTTCATACTCCCTCCGGACGAGAGGCACAGGTCTTCCTCATGCACACTGATCGGCACGTCAAACATCGAGCAGTATTCCAGTGCGCGGCGCATCAGGTTGGCATCCATAACCGGACGGCCGTCGTCTGATATGGCGACGGCGCCGGCCTCAATCATCTCCCCGATTTCGGCCAACTCTTCTCCGTGGAGGCCCTTTGAAAGCGCCCCGATCGGGAACACCCGAGCCAGCCCGGCACTGCGCGCCTGCTCCGCAATAAAGCGCGTCACCGCCCCATTATCATTGATCGGATTGGTATTGGCCATACAGGCCACCGCGGTGAATCCGCCAGCCACCGCAGCCTGAGTACCGGTCAGAACCGTTTCTTTGTATTCATAGCCCGGCTCGCGCAGATGCACGTGCATATCAATCAGTCCAGGAGCGACAACGCAGCCGGAGGCGTCAATACGCTGCGCCTCGACCGAGACAAAGCGACCGGGCTGGCCCAGCTCACGAATCACACCCTCTTCGATGAGGAGATCGAGGTCCGCCTCCAGCCCATTGGCCGGATCAATGACCGTTCCGTCCTGCACGACTATACGCATAGTTTATTGCCCCACCGCCCGTTTGGGTACAGTGTGCTCATCCCACTCACCGGGCTCTGTCTGTACGTCGGTCCTCTCCTGCCCATTGGTCACAGACTGATCCTGGGTCGCCAGCCGCTCCTGGGTTGTGAGCAGGTAGAGAACGGCCATGCGGACCGCAACGCCGTTTGTCACTTGTTCGAGAATCACCGAGTACGGACCGTCCGCAACCCGCGAGTCAATCTCAACACCGCGGTTCATCGGACCGGGGTGCAAAATAATCACGTTCGGCTTGGCTGCTCTGAGCGCCTCGACCGTCAGGCAGAAGCGGCGGGCGTATTCGTCCAGGCTGGGAAAGAAATTCCGTGTTTGTCGCTCGCGCTGCAAGCGCAGCATCATAATCGCGTCAACACCGGCCAGGCCGGTCCGCAAATCCGTATGCCGTTCCACACCCCAGCGGCTGAATTCCGGCGGCAGCAGGGTTGGCGGGCCGATCAGCCGGACCTGAGCACCCAGGGTTGTCAGGGCCAGGATATTGGACCGCGCTACCCGGCTATGCAGGATGTCGCCTACAATGGCAATGGTTTTCCCCGCAACGTCGCCGAGATGTTCACGGATGGTCATGACGTCCAGGAGGGCCTGGGTCGGATGCTCATGCGTACCGTCACCGGCGTTGATCACCGGACATTGATTCAACCGGGCCAGCAGGTGGGGCGCACCGGACGCTGGATGACGCAGCACCAGGGCCGCCGGACGCATGGCGCACAGGTTGCGGGCCGTATCCATCAGGGTTTCGCCTTTGTTCACGCTGCTCGTGGAGGCGGAGATATTGATCGCATCGGCGGACAGGCGTTTGGCCGCAATCTCAAAAGAGGAGCGCGTCCGGGTGCTGGGTTCGTAGAACAGGTTGATAATGGTTTTTCCCCGTAGCGTCGGGACTTTTTTCACTTCCCGCTCAGAAATCTCTCGAAAGGATTCGGCCGTGTTGAGCACAAACAACAACTCGTCCCGAGACAAGCCCTCGATACCGAGAAAATGGCGCTGGCTAAACGTCATGGCGACCTCCTATTCGATCACGACCCGATCCTGTCCGTCATGTTCCACCAGACAGACCGACACACGCTCTTCGTACGACGTTGGAATGTTTTTCCCCACATAGTCAGGCCGAATCGGCAGCTCGCGGTGTCCTCGATCAACCAGGACTGCGAGCTGGATGCTTTTGGGCCGACCAAAGTCAACCAGCGCGTCCATTGCCGCGCGCACGGTCCGCCCCGTATACAGCACATCGTCCACCAGCACGATGCGCATGGTATCGACCGCGAAAGGAATGGAGGTGCCGTGCACCTCGGGCTGGGTCCGGGTCCGCCCCACATCGTCACGATACAGGGTGATATCAATTTCTCCGCACTGCGGGCGGACCCCTTCGATCGCGGCGACCTTGTCCGCTAGGCGGACCGACAGGTCCACACCACGGGTGTGAATCCCGACCAGCGCGAGTTGGGCGCTCCCTTGATTCCGCTCAAGAATCTCGTGTGCAATCCGGGTCAGGGCCCGCGCGATTGCTGACGAATCCAGAACGATACGCTGCGCCGCCTGTGGCATACGTCAAAAAAAAGCCCCCTTGGAAGTCCAAGGAGGCTTATTCTACTTTCGTCAATGCAGTGAGGAAGATGAAAATTTTCATGGCCGCCCTTCCTAGCCTCTCGGGGCTAAATTAAAGGTGCCCTTTGTGTACCCCTGTTCCTCTTGACTGTCAAGGGATCGTCCTGCGAACAGGCATGCTGTGAATTGATGTTTGGGGAGCGAGCCGGTAAGGAAGAAATATGAGCCCGGAAATTATCGCCATCGCCTCCGTAGGGGTGGTCCTGGCCGGCTTAATCCTGACCGGCCAACGAGCCATCCGTGCCGAGC
>WTHD01000216.1 GCA_011523265.1 Candidatus Binatota bacterium | reverse complement strand
GGAGGGGCACGGGCTTATTCCGATTGACGCAGAACCCCTGGGCCCACCCGAGGTCTATGGCCGGGATCGGCTCTTCATCTATATTCGCCTCAACAGCGCGCCTGCAGCCGAACAGGATGCGGCCATGGACGCGCTCGAAAAAGCCGGCCAGCCGGTTGTGCGTATCAGCCTCGAAGATACGCTCAGCCTTGGTCAGGAATTTTTCCGCTGGGAAATGGCGACGGCTGTGGCCAGCGCCATGCTCGGGGTGCACGCGTTTAACCAGCCCGACGTGGAAGCCAGTAAAAGGGCCACCCGACAACTGACCGCATCGTTTGAAGAGACCGGCCAGGTGCCGGACGAGACGCCGTTTTTAGAAGACCGGGAGCTGCGTTTCTTCTCGGATTCAGAAAACGCCAACGCGCTCCGGGCGGCAGCCGGCCAGGACGCGGTGGCGTTGCTCAGTGCGCATCTCGGACTGCTTCAGACAGGCGATTATTTTGCCATCAACGCCTATATTGAAATGAACGAGGAAACCTGCGCCGAGTTGCAAGTCCTGCGCCGCACCGTACGGGCCGCGAAGAAAGTGGCCACTACCCTCGGTTTTGGTCCGCGCTTCCTGCACTCCACCGGTCAACTGCATAAGGGCGGCCCCAACTCCGGTGTGTTTCTACAGATTACGTCAGACGACGCCAAGGATCTGGACATTCCCGGCCAGCGCTACAGTTTTGGCACGCTGAAAGCCTTCCAGGCCCAGGGTGACTTTGCGGTGCTGGCCGAACGGGGGCGACGCGCGCTACGCGTACACCTCGGATCGGACGTCCCGGCCGGCTTGCAAACCTTGTGTGAGACAATCACCCAGGCCCTGGCCTAGATCTCTCTCCTGATATAGCAGAGCAAGGCATGACCATCGCTGAACGTGCCCTCGAATTTGTGAAAGATGGAGATGTTGTCGGCCTGGGCACGGGCCGGGCCGCGAGCGCCTTCGTGCATGCGCTTAGCGCTCGGGTACAGGCTGGCTTACATATCCGTGGAATCCCGACATCCCACGGAACGAGGGTTCTCGCCCAGGAGCTTGGCATTCCCCTCACAACGGTTGATGCCGTCGAGAGTATTGATATTGCCGTCGATGGGGCTGATGAGGTTGATCCAGACCTGAACCTCATCAAAGGCTACGGCGGTGCCCTGGTCCGCGAAAAGATCGTGGCTGCCGCGGCCCGAAAATTCATCGTTCTGGTGGGGACTGAAAAGCTGGTGTCTGTGCTCGGAGAGCGCGGCCGGCTGCCGGTTGAAGTCGTGCCGTTCGGGGTGGCGACGTGCTGTCGCCACCTCCGGGCGTTGTCCTGCGACCCACTCCCTCGCCAGACTGACTTTGGAGTGTTCCTCTCCGATAACGGCAACGCTATTATTGACTGTGCGATCAGCACGATCACCGCTCTCGCCCAATTTGAACAAGACATCCTCTCGATTCCTGGCGTTGTTGACTCGGGGCTGTTTGTGGGGATGGCCCCTACCGTTCTCGTTCAGGACGGGGAGAACGTCAGAGTTCTCCAGTCAAGCGGATAATCCGGCCGCCTATGAATCCCGAACCGCTGCTTCAGTTCTGGTTTGCCGACGCGGCTTCAGACGCGCGCAAGGCCGAAGAGCGCTATCTTTTTTGGTTTCAGGCCACCCCCGAAACCGATGCCGTCATCCGCACCCGCTTTTCCGATCTCGTCAGGCAAGCCCAGTCCGGCGGATTGGAGTCCTGGGAATCTCGTCCCCGCGGGTGGCTGGCGCTGATTATCGCCCTCGACCAACTGCCGCGGAATCTCTATCGCGGGTCGGCCGCAGCCTTTGCGGCTGATCCGTTAGCGCAACACGTCGCCAGGCAAGGTTTTGAGCGATCCTTCTATGCTTCTTTGAGCGTGCTGGAGCAACTATTTTGTTTGATGCCGTTCCAGCACGCCGAGGATCTGGCCCTCCAGGAGGAAGCGGTGCGTCGGGGAGATGCCGTGCTGGCGACTGCTCCCGCGGAGTGGACTACACTGATCGAGGATTTTCAAGGCTCGGCCCGAAAGCATCTGTCTATTATTCAGCGCTTCGGTCGCTTCCCGCACCGGAACGTCCTGCTCGGACGAACGTCCACGCCGGAAGAGCAGGCGTTTCTGGACTCCGGCAGCGGATCGTTCGGGCAGGCCCCAAAGCAGTAAACACCGTTCAAGGAGGATAGCGATGTCAGCATATTTTATTTTGACCCAGACGATTACGGACCCAGAGCGGTACCAGCAGGAGTACATCCCTGGAGTGTTGCCTTTTTTGGCAAAGTATCAGGCCGAAGTCGTGGTGGCCGACTTTAACGCAACACCGCTCCAGGGTGAGCCCGCCCAAGGTGTGGTGGTGCTCAAATTCCTCTCCGAGCAGGCCATCCAGGAATTTATGGATGACCCGGAGTACAAGCCGGTCAAAGATATCCGTCTGGCGATTACGACAAATGCCAGCGCCGTGATGGCGCCGGCATTCAAACCACCCCAAGGCTAAGGAAGCCGCCGGGCAGGATACTTATAAATTAAGAATATCCCGGTCTATTGCGGCCCGCACATGGCACGGAGAGCCGGCCACTTCTGAAATGCGGAGATCGGCGGCTACACTGGCCAGCATGGCGGCTTCGGTTGGGTTGACCCCGGCACGGTCCACTAAGAGGCCGGACAGGTCTTCCAGGGCCTGACGTGCGGCGACCTCCATCGTCTCTCCGTCGCCCATGGTGAGGACTTCATCCCGCGTGATCACCAGCGGTCGCTGTACTGGAAACTCGTGCGCGACGCGGCAGCGTAGCGTTACCTCTGCCGCGATCTCAACCGCCGACGCTGTTGCCTCGCCATCGCCCATCCGAGCGTGCACATCTTCTATGGTCAGCATGCAACGCTCGACACTCATCGGTAAAAACACGGACAACACGATGCCAAGTTGGCTGTTGATGAGGTATCGCGGAAAAGAGCCACACGCGTGTCTTGTTAGGGGTTCGGCTTCAGAC
>WTHD01000497.1 GCA_011523265.1 Candidatus Binatota bacterium | reverse complement strand
GTAGAGCATCTGCCTTTTAAGCAGAGGGTCCCGGGTTCGAGCCCCGGTCGGCTCATTCCTCTTTTACAATCCATTCTGTCCCCGTCGTCTAGCCTGGCCCAGGACACCGGCCTTTCACGCCGGCGACACGGGTTCAAATCCCGTCGGGGACACTCTCCTCACACAAACATTCCCAAAGGCTCAAACTCCTCTCGGAGCAACGCCTTCGTATCAGCGTAGCCCAGCCATTCCTTAATCAGCGTCGCGTATACCCGACGGAAGTCGGTCGTATAGCGCAGGTTGCCATCGTCCAAATCGGTCAGACTGGGCGGAGTGCTGTAGAAACCACCTTTAACCTTCTCCCCAATGACGTACACCGGCGTGGCCGTCCCGTGGTCAGTGCCTTTACTGGCGTTCTCGGGGACACGCCGGCCAAATTCGGTAAAGACCATGATCGCGACATCATCGGCCCGACCGATACGGTTGAGGTCTGCCATAAAGCCGCGTAGCGCATCGGTGGTGTAGGTCAGCAGGCGGAAATGGAGATCGTTTTGGTGGACATGTGTATCAAAGACGTTGCCCGCATAACTGACGTAGTACAGTCGGGTCGGTATCTCGGCTTTGATTAAGGCCGCGACCTTGCGCAAATCAAGCCCGAGACCGGCCGCCCGTACGCCGTAGTCGACCGGGGTCTGATAGTCCGCCCACGCCTGACGAACAAAGGCCGCGCTTTCCGTTGCGTTTTCAGCCAAGCCGGTCAGGAAGTCCAAGGAAGCGTTGGCTGTTGCCCGCTTGTCACTCAGCCGTGGGAAGAGCGGTTGTTGCTGGTGAACGCCATTCCGTTTAAACCCTTCGGGGTCATAGAAGACCAGAGGCGAATGATGACGGCTCCGCACGGCGAGGGATTGCGCGGTGGCAATATTGACCAGATAGTTGCGCTGCACCTCAGGGTCGAGCGCATCGGCCAAGCGGCCTAACCAGCCGAGCTTTTCTCCCGCATGAGGACTGCCCGTATGCCAAAAGCCCATGGACGCAAAATGCGACAGGATCGGATTTTCGTATCCGCAGGCGTGCACGATGGCCAGCTTGCCGTCTTTGTATAGATGCTCGAATCCGGCCATGGCCGGATGAAAACCAAAGTGCGCGTCGATCTTCCGCACGTCTTGAGCCGGAATACCAATGGTCGGACGCTGCTGGTAATAAGCATCGTCACCATACGGAATGATCGTATTCACCCCGTCGTTCCCACCTGAGAGTTCGACCACGACAAGAATGCGTTCTGGATGCGCATGGGGTGACGTCGCAGCTTCCGCTTGCTTTGCCAGTACGGAGACCGGGCCACGGGACACCAGGGGAGTACCGAGCAGTCCCGCCCCAACGCCGAGGCCGTACATGCCCACTCGGAGGGCATCGCGCCGTGAGAGTGGCCTATCCAATAGAGATGTTTTGATCGAGGTCTTAACCATACGCCTCATCCTTCGTTATTAGCCCAACTGATATTCTGGCGTGCTCATGATGAGATGAACCAGATGGCGGATCGGTTCCTCCAGATAGGTCATCGCCGGTTTGATCGTATCTGTCCCGAGCTCCCGGGTGAGGAAATCAATAAGCGCTTGTCGGTCGTCTGCCGCCAGGGGAACCCGCAATAAACGACCAAGAAAATAATCAACGACCTCAGATGTTGTCGCAAGCCCGGCCTGGCGAACGGTACCGGTCATGGAAAGCTGGGCGGCAAAACGGGGAATGGGTTTCACCCGACGAAAAGCTTCTTGCCAGCCGTGCGTGCTGCCGTAGCGAGTGTTATAGTCTTCGTCCGCTCCCGCCATCATATTAAACATGGACATGGACTCGGAGCCTGACGGGTCCATGGCGTTGCCGGACATGGCGTTATCATCGGTCTCAATCGTCGCCGCCGTAATCTCAAAGCCCTGGGCAATCTTGGTCGCCACCTTTTGGTTGGTCACCGGCATCCAACGGTCCGGCGGCCGAAAATTCACCATATCGGGAAAGAAGACCGCGCGGGCGAAGTTCCCGCGTTCAAGCAGCAAGGCGGGCGTAATCCAGCTCCGTCCCCCCTCCCAGCCGGCGACGTTCGGCGGATGAAAGAGTTCTTGGCCCAGGTCGCGAGTGGTCGTGTTGAAGTCGGGCACTCCGGGAATATTGGTCAGCCCGAGCTTGCGATAGGTCGAAATCACGAGATGCACCGGGCTTTTGATCTGGGTTCCATAGGCTGGCGGACTGTAGAAGTCGCGCGAGAGAAAAATCGTCGCCAACAGCGGCGCGATTTCGTAGTGCTGCTCTCGCAGGATCGCACCGAGTTGCGCCACCAGCTCGGGCGCGGGATTTTGCCGGACAAAATAGCGATATAACTTTGCCGCAATAAAGCGGGCCGCCACGTCCTGTTCCAGAATAATATCAATAATATCGGTGCCGTCGTAATTCCCGGTGTATCCGAGGAAGGTCTTCTGCCCATCGTCGTGCAGTTCGGGTGTGACGACAAAGTCCAGCCCTACATGGGTCCAGCCGGTAAACGCCCGGGAGGCCTCGCGAATGTCGGTCTCGGTGTAGTTGCCCACACCCAGAGTGAAGAGTTCCAGGATTTCTCTGCCAAAGTTCTCGTTGGGGTGGCCTTTGATATTCTCCCCCGCATCCAGATAGACGAGCATGGCCGGATCCTGGGCGACGCCGATGAGGAGATCACGAAAACTCCCATTCCCCCGTTGCCAGAATAAGTCGAGCTGTTTGAGGAGCTTGCGGTAGTCTCTGACCTTGGTATCTGAGGTCGCAAAATGGCCGTGCCAAAACAGGGCCAGTTTTTCCTGGAGCGGACGCTTTGTCACCAGCATACGCTGAGCCCACCACTGTCCGGCCCGTCGCATTTCCAGTGCGTCGGCCCGCAGCCAATAGAAAAAACGATCGACAACGGGCTGGAGGGGACGACTCCCGCCGGGTTTGACCTTGACCCCCATGGACTCGCCGTTGACACGGGCAATACGTACGGCATCGGCTCGAC
>WTHD01000226.1 GCA_011523265.1 Candidatus Binatota bacterium | reverse complement strand
ACAATCTGGTGTCCATGGCGCTGAACACTTTGGGCGTGCAGTTGGATGACGGCTTGGAGGGGTTCTGAGGGGAACCGGCCACCCCTTTGACGGGTGAAGGAGAACGTATGGGAGACCGACTGAAAGATAAGGTGGCCATTGTGGTTGGGGCCGGGCAGACGCCGGGCGAGACGATCGGCAACGGTCGGGCCACGGCCATTGTCTATGCCCGCGAGGGAGCCAAGGTGTTGCTGGTGGACCGCCGGCTGGAGTCCGCCCAGGACACGCAGGCCATGATTGAGCAGGAGGGCGGGGTTGCGTCTTCTTTTGCCGCGGACGCGACCAGCGAGGCTGACTGCCAGAAAATGACGGCAGCCTGCGTCGAACGCTACGGCCGCATCGATATCCTGCATAACAATGTCGGCATTGGTGACGGCGACTCGGGTGTGACCGGTATGCAGGAGGAGAACTGGGATCGTATTCTCAGCGTCAACATGAAGAGTGTGATTATGCCGAGTAAATGCGTCATTCCCATTATGCGCGGCCAGCGTAGCGGGGCGATTATCAATATCTCCTCCATTGCCGCGGTCTGCGCGGTGGGCATTCTGGCGTATAAAACCTCAAAGGCCGGGGTGAACGCGATTACACATCAGATGGCGCTGGGCAACGCCAAATACGGCATTCGGGTGAATTGTATTATGCCCGGTTTGATGGATACGCCCATGGCCATTGAAGGCATTTCAAAAGCCCGCGGCATCTCCAAAGAGCAATTACGCCAGGAACGTGACGCCTCCGTACCTTTGGGGGCGAAAATGGGCACGGGCTGGGATATCGCCACCGCCTCGCTCTTCCTGGCCTCGGACGAAGCAAGATTTATTACTGGAGTGTTGCTGCCCGTAGATGGCGGCCAGAGCGCGCGTATTGGCTAAGCTGGTGCGTAAGACGCACCTAAGCAGAAAGGGAGGTTTGCCATGTCAACACTGCTGCATATGTCGTTTCGGGTGAGCGATCCGCAACGCTCTGCCGAGCTGTACGCCGATTTGCTCGATGGCAAGGTGGTCGGCTCGGGACCACAGTTGAACAGCATTGGTGTGCGTACGGTCGTGTTCGGCGACTGGCAACCCGGCCGGCTGAATGACATCATGGAATTCTGGCCGCTGGACAAACACTGGGCCAAGGGCGAGTTTACCGACCGCACGGTCGGTCAGGATCACCACTTCGGGCATATCGCGTTTACGACCGACAAATCCTTCGACCAATTGGCCGCCATTGCTGCCAAGCACGAGGTTGAAATCGTCGAAGAAGAACGCGGTCTGCCCCATCTCGTGCCCGTCATCTACGACCATGAGGGCAACTTCGTAGAGTTCTTCTCGGAGAGTGATCGTCTGCCCACAGCCCGTCGATCCAATGCTTGACCTAGGCAGTTTCAGGTTGAAATGTCAGGCAGAAGCCCGCTATACCTAACCTAGCGTCAACCGAGGAGTATCTGCCATGACCGTGACCAATCAAACAGAGCTCCGTACGGTCTACCGCGAGCCGGCCGCGCGGGCGGTCCAGAAGGTGTTGGACCACTTGGATGCGCACTGTCGGAACTTTATCGCCCTCTCACCTTTCTGCATCCTGAGCTCTGCTGGTGCGGATGGACGTGCCGACGCCTCGCCCCGAGGGGACCCGCCGGGGTTTGTCAAGGTGCTGGACGAGAAGACACTGCTCCTGCCTGACCGGCCAGGGAACAATCAGGTGGACTCGCTCCAGAACATCGTGGAAAATCCTTGTATCGGGTTGCTTTTCTTTGTGCCAGGTATGGATGAGACGTTACGGGTGAAGGGGAAAGCGGAAATCGTTACCGACACGGAGCTGCTTGAACCCATGGCGGTGAAGCGCAGAGCGCCGCTCTCCGGGTTACGGATCACCGTGGAGGAAGCTTTCCTCCATTGCGGTCGAGCGCTGATCCGCGCCCGGCTCTGGGACCCCGAGGTCCAGATCGATCGTTCCAGCTACCCCACGTACGGACAGGTACTCGCGGACCAGATCAGGGGGGCAGACGCCGAGGAGATCGACCAATCCGAGGAAGAAGCCAACCGGGATCGCCTCTACTGAAATGGGTGTGAAGGCGTTTACCTGCCTATGGTTTTTGTTGTTGGTCCATGTAGCCGGTGGAACGGAGGTTCCGCTCACAGACGCTCCCGTATTCGACCGGGAAAATCCAAAAGCCGGCGGCATTATTCTGTCGTTCCACCGCTGGCCCGATGAAGAGGAAGCCGCAGTGCTTCTTCAAAAGACCACGGCAGCCGGACTGAACGAGACAAAGAAAATTGAGAGGTTCAAGGCTTGGGTCTTTGAATGGCCGGAGTTGCGGGAGGGAAGAGAGGCGCAAGAGGTATGTGACAGTCTTCCGCAGATTTCTTCTCTGGCCTACTGCGAACCGGATTACTTGCTTGGTCCTACAGAGCCTGTAGGTCGGATTAGCGAAGCGTAACCTCACCTCTACCACTATTCTCCGTACATCTCCGTGATGAGGCGTTGGAGCTGAGCCGCTTCCTCTGGAGATAGCCTGTCGATCCTCGTAAATAGCGTAGCGCCTGGGAAAGGCTGCTATCAATCCAGCCCATCGGCGACCGTTGCGTCGAGGTTCCGCCAGTCTTCGCCAGCTACGGCCATGGCGCGGTAGGTACCTCTCCAGGAGAGCTTGTTTTTTTGCGGACCGTGCAAAAAGATACCGTCTCCCGTTTCCTCCAGGACAAGCGAGTCGCTCCTACCCTTGGAGTTGTCGATAGCGATCAATTTGACGGCTCGCACGTTGCGGCCGCCGGGTGTTTCGCTCATTGTCACGGCTCCCCTTTGTCCCGGAGAGTGGGTACCGGCTCAGGCACGGCGCTTCATCCCACTCGGACTACGCTGACGGCCTCACAAATTCCCCACTTCCAATTCCAGCATCTCCCCGTATTTCTGGATGGCCTGCTCGCGGAGCGCCGGCAAATGACCGGTTGGAAACAGGCCCTTGGTGCCCTCGT
>WTHD01000528.1 GCA_011523265.1 Candidatus Binatota bacterium | reverse complement strand
CCTCCGCGGGAGATTGCAACGGAACAGGCGGCAGGCCTCCTGCTCAGGCCTCCTGCATGGAGAGAAACTCAGGCAATGCCTCAATGCCGAGTTGGGCTCTATCCTGGCCCAATTCTGAGCGGAAATGTGAAAAATCGGGAAAAATTGTTAAAATTTTTGGCTGCGGTGTCCTTATTTTTCAGACACTTATGAGCAAAATGCTTGCAACTGAAAGCACCGTATGAGACTTTTATGCCCAGCCAGGGGCCAGAGGAGACGCCCCCCACCCCCGGCTGAGTTGGCCTCTGCGAATAGGAATCCCCGCTCATCCTGAGCCGAGCCGTAGGAGCCGAAGGAGGTGGCCGGGAAAGCGGTTCACGTCAGGCTGGAGCCGTCCTTGGCGGGCAGCTGAGAGGGAATTTCATACAAGATATATGTTACTGTTTTCCTGCTTTGCAATTGGACAAAGAAGAGATTATTATACCGCCCAACAAGCCTTGGCCTGATATTTTTCTGAACCTCGGGGCCGTCGGCTTCTCCTGCCGCTGCTGCCCCTGTTTGCGCCGAACACCCGGCAGCCTGGACCGTGACAGGAGGACCAATGGCATCCACCGGACTCACCAACGCCGAACAATCGCAAAGAACCCGCCGGGCACTGCTGGACACAGCCCGGGCCACCTTTGCCGCCCAGGGATATGTGGCAGCCTCGACCGAGGAGATCGTGCGCCGGGCCGGGGTGACGCGCGGGGCGCTGTATTATCACTTCCGCGATAAGGCGGCCTTGTTTGAGGCGGTCTTTGATGAGGTACGGGGCGAGTATCTGGCCGCGCTGCGGACCGCCATCGCGGCAGCGGAAGGGGACGCCTGGCAGCGGCTGATGACGGGGGTGGATCTGTTCCTGGAAGGCATCCAGGATCCGACTGCGCAGCGCATCGTGTATATCGACGGTCCGGCAGTACTGGATTGGTCCAGCGAGCAGCGCCGGGCACCGGCCATTGCCTTATTACGGGAAATCTTCGCCCCGTTGATGGCGGCGGGGATCATTGAGCAGCTGCCTCTCGACGCGCTGCTGCGCCAGCTGTGGGCGCTGTTCTTTAACGCGGCCGTGGATATCGCCCAGGCCGAGGAGGGGGCCTTGGCGCTGCGTGATCGGCAGGTCGTGCTGCGGCGTATCCTCAACGGGCTCCGGCCGCCGGGCTCCTAGACCACTGCACGATTCCGTACAGCCGCCCGGTCCCTTCCGTCATACCGGCATAAGCACGTCACCCGTGCGAAAACAGGGACCGGAATCCAGGCTCCCCGCTCCCGGCCAGGCCCTTCGGGCGTGCTCAGGACCACCGGCCGCTCCCATTCGCGCTGAGCCTATCCAGAGTCAAATCGAAAGGCGGAGTCGAAGCAGGGAGGCCGGGTCGGGTCCGGTATGACGACACGTACCGACAGAACGCCAGCCCAGCGTGAACCGCTCTGGCTGCGTTAATCGTCCAGCTCCAAAAAATCGAAGCGGCCTCCGTGAAGCAGATTTTCGCGGGCGCGTTCGGCGTCGTTACACACGCTCTCGTCGCTACTTTCCAGACCTGCTTTCAGGATGGCTTTTGCCTGGTCCGATCGAATCATGTAGAGCGCGTCGTTCTTCAATGCGGCATCGGTCATCTTGGCAAAACACTCGACCACCCGTGCGGTATGATCCGGGAGCAAGCCTACCAATGTTGTTAGCGCGTCGAAGATTCTCACCTCTTTCGAGTGGACAATATCCAGAATTCTGGAATAAGTCTCTAACCGCCAGTCTGGTTCCAGGCACTCCGCTTCAAGCCAAGAGACAAAGTGTTCAAGCTCCGTTGGCTCTTGAGCTTCAAGCCGCCAGGCGACGAACTGTATGGTCTTGTCTTTGAGAGCGGGATCGATAGACTTACCGCTGTTTTGTAACGACCGGCCTACATAGTCAAACACATTCCCCCACTGTGTTCGCTCCGTCTCTTGATAGTACCGCTCAAGCAGGCTGGTTTCTCCCCTCAATGGATACGCGTCCCACATATAGTAGGCGAACACGTGCCGGCCGAGAGGATCGCCCAGCTCTCCACGAAGGCGTTCTTGCCTTCTGGCGTGTCGGAGCGCTAACTCGAAATCGCCGCGAAGAACCTCAAAGACCGGCTTGGACGGACTGTTATAGCGAAGAAAATTATCAAAAGCCCCCATCCAGGCAAGCAAGTCATCTCGGGGGAAAAAGTCCGCCCTGCGCTCTGTCGCCCACGCCTTGTCAAGGTTGAAAATATTGCTGTATTGCATGCCGAGCATAGCGCGTTCGGGCAGCGACAAAGGATGGTCCGTTTCAGGGGCGAAGCGTTTTTCAAGAATTGTCGTGACTTCAGAAACGTCTGCTTTTCGGTCGTGCCTCCGCAACCAGAAGCCGAAGTTGACGAGACTCTGTAGCGCACGACTCCGGGTATTGTTGATGGCTTCCTCGACTTGGTCGCTACGGTTCAACAGGACCGGTTTGTCTTCGTCCAGCCGCCAATCAAATTGGGTGCAGAGCAGGGCTAGAACTTTGGCTAAATATTCCCGGGCCGAAAGCGGGGTGTCCACATCCTTTTCGACGCAGACCCCGATAAAGTCACCGACTGTCCGCCGCGCGCTATGCCAATGGGGATTCTCTCTGGATTCTCCACCGAGTTTATAGCCGTAGCCTTCCTCGTGTTCCCGGTCGGGGTGCGTAAGAACCCACTCGCAGAATGTCAACCACTCGCTGAGATTGTCGAAGTGCTTCGCCTTTACGTGCTCCTGCATGGCGCTAATCATCGCCCGTACATAAATGGGCCGCTCGATCTGTTCTCGATTGTCGATCCAAAACCTGAGCCGGCCAGCATCCGGGATGATCGAATCCTTGAAAACGGTCTGAAACGCTTCGGCAAGTGCTTCAATGGTGATTTCTACCTGCCAATTGCTCTTGTCCTGGTGTCCTTCTTGCCAGTCGTTGATGTAGGTGAGGAGCGTTTCATCTGTGAGATCCGCGAGGGCTTCAGGTG
>WTHD01000136.1 GCA_011523265.1 Candidatus Binatota bacterium | reverse complement strand
CTGCCGACCTGTAACGCCTTGGCCAAGGATATGCTGTCGTGTCTGCCCGACATGATGCGCAATATGAAACGCGTGATTAATGAAGGCTACACCCGGACGCTCAGCGACGGGCTTCAACTCGAATCAACCGCTTGGCGTGAGCAGGTTCGTGGCGTCACTCCAGAGGCGATTGCGAACCGGGTCGAAGGGGTGAAAGAGCGCGGACGGACGCAGACATCCTGAGTCAGCCGGGCGGACACGCTGGTCCGCCCCTACAGCTAGACCCGCCCAATGACTGTATCACCAAGTTCTTTTACGTAATCCGTAATTTCTGTCTCAGTGGCATTGAGTGTGAACAGGGCGTCCCCTTTGGGCGGGAAGAGCAGAATCAAACGATCCACGCCCAGGTCCGCATAACGTTTGGCCTTGTCGAGATCGATCCGTCCAACCGGCGTCACGCTGATTTCCAGGTTGCCCAATCCGCTTGGGCGCTCATTTTTTTCTCCGGCAGCCTGCAAACCGTCGAGACATTTCTTGGTTCCATCGACATCGAGGGCAAAGCCGTACCAACCGTTGCCATGCGTTACGGACCGCTGGAACGCCTGGGGGGTCATGCCGCCAAACACCACCGGCGGACCGGGCTGCTGGATGGGCTTGGGAAATGCCTTTACGCCACTAAAAGAGGCAAACGGTCCCTGATAGGACGGGTCGTCCTGACTCCAAATCGCCCGCATGGCATCAACGTAGTCGAGCGTACGCGGACCTTTATGGCCAAACGGGGCTCCGAGGGCGTCAAATTCCGGCTTGAGATAGCCAATACCGACACCAAAGATCAGGCGTCCGCCTGACAGGACATCCAGGCTGGCCATCTCTTTTGCCAGCACCAGCGGATTCCGCTGCGGTAAAATAATAATGCCGGTTCCCATGCGGATGGTTTGGGTCTGGCCGGCCAGAAAGGCAAAGGCAATATTAGGGTCGAGCATGGGGTAGGTCGGCGGTAACGGCGAGGGCGGCTCCTGCGGGTCCGGCAACACAACATGTTCGCCCGCCCAGACGGATTCAAACCCAGCGGCCTCGGCCGCCTGTGCCACCCGCGCCGATGCGTCCGGCGTACTGCACGGTCCCATATTGATGCCAAAGAGTCCAAGTTGCATGTCTTTCCTCCTTTTTTACTCAGGCGAGACTGGGTTCAGAGACCGCGCCGCGTTACCTCTCCGGTGCTAACACTTCAATTGCCCGCTCGTCCGGTACCATGCCGCCCTTGGGGTTCAGCGGCATGATACACACGTGTGACGCTCCCGCCTCATAATAGGCCGCAACCCGCTCGCGAATTTTTGCTGCGTCCCCCCAGGCAATGACCGCGTCCACGAGTGGGTCACTGCCGCCGTTGGCCATGTCGGCGTCGGTAAAACCGACCTCTTTGAAGCGTTGGACGTAGTGATTGATTTGGAGATAGGTCTGCATATAACTGCGGGCGGCAGCGCGGGCCGTATCCGCGTCCGACTCCAGCATCACACCCAGCTCGGCACACAGCCACGATTCCGGCCCCAGTGCCCTGCGGGTCGCCGCAATCTGCTCAAGCACGGTGAAATAGGTATGCGTCCCCTGAGTCTGCGTTGCGGATAGCGCGAGCATCTTGGGCATCATCCCGGCCAGCACCACAGGCGGGTCGTTTTGTGGGGCTGGTGCGGCGTACGGTACGGCTTCCATCCTGGCCAGATATTCGCGCATGAAGCTGAGCGGTTTGCCATACGGAATGCCGCGCCGGGCGTTGCCCTGCGCATTACTCACGCCCAGGCCGAGCACAAAGCGGTCGCCGTAGAGCTCGGCGAGCGTCCGGGTGGCATTGGCAATCGCAATCGGCTCATACGCATAGGTCACCACAATGCCGGTGGCGATGACCAGACGCTCAGTTTGGCTCAGCAAATACGAGGCAAACGAAAAACTCTCACGGCCCAGGGTCTCGGGAAACCACAGGGCACTATAGCCGAGCTGTTCGACTTTGCGGGCGAGCTGGCCGGTCTGCTCGCCCGTGAGGCCATCCAGAAAGGTAAAAACGCCGGGAGGTCGGAGGTCCATAGCCTGCTCCCGTGGACTAGCGAAAGGCCGGGATAACCTTGCTGGTAAACAGCTCTAAATGAGGCTGAATCCAGCTCGCCGGCAGGCCCGGCGGCAGCGTCCACGAATAATAATGCGTCAGCGGGGTCTCTAAGGCATAGTCGCGGATCATCCGAATGCAGGTGTCCACGTCTACCACCTGAAACAGGCCCGATTCACGTAAAGCGTCGGTATCCGGCACTTTTGGAAACAGAGGCATACCGGCCTTTTCCGACCACTCGGCATAGGCATTGACCTGATAGCGGACGTGTTCGGCGGCTTCGTTCCAGGTCTTGTCCGGGTCTTCTGACGGAATCAGCCAAAAATATCCACCCGCGAGGCGAATATCCGTTGTGGACTTCCCGACCTTTTCCAAGGCGGTCACATAGCGTTCATACGCCTCTTTCAACGGGCCGACGCCGATATAGCCGTCGCCGTACTTTGCCGCCCGCCGGAGTGCCGGCGGGGTGAAGCCGCCGACCCAAATCGGTGGCCGTGGTTGCTGAATCGGCTCCGGGGTGAGCTTGGCTTTAGTGACCGTGTAATACTTCCCCTCAAACGTCAGGGTCTCGCCCTCCCACAGGCGACGAATGATTTCGAGGCCCTCATTCGTGCGGGCGCCGCGCTCTTTGCTCGAAATCGCGAAGCTCTCAAACTCCTCGACTTTATACCCAACCCCCACACCCAACTCGAACCGGCCGCCTGAAATCACGTCCACCGTGGCCGCGTCCTCGGCCATCCGGACCGGATTGTGAAAAGGCAGGAGCATCACGCTCGTCCCGATATGAATTTTCTTGGTCCGCGAGGCAATCGCGGCGGCAATCGGCAGCAGCGAAGGAGAATAGCCATCCTCGATAAAATGGTGCTCGGACAGCCAGATATCGTCAAAGCCGTTCTCCTCGCCCCATACGATCTGGTCGATGATTTCGTTGTAGAG
>WTHD01000099.1 GCA_011523265.1 Candidatus Binatota bacterium | reverse complement strand
AATCTGTTGTGCAGCCTCCTCTGCACTGTGTATGGTTTCTTGGTTCCATTTTTGCCGTAGGAAGACGAGTCCTCCGGCACCAGCTACCCCTATCAGCAGCCCTAAGACAAGTTCCATTATTACCCTCCTTACCACACTCAGGTCGAATAACCTCACTGTGGTAGCTACTACCCCCTATACGCATCCTCTTCGTATATATCCTTTCTGATCAATACGTATGAACTCGGAGACTACGCTCAATAGAGAGCGGCTCCTGCAATAACAACCAGCACAGACCATTATCAGTTGTCACCGTCTCCTTCCTTCTTCACCCAAGGGCGGAAGGAGCGCAAGAGAGGGGGCGTGCAATCGAAGCCACTCGCCTTCAGGATGCGAGTGGTGTTACGTGTTCTCTTCTCAGTCGAGAGTTGCAGACAACTAGCCGGCAGAGTGTGAGTTCAACGGATTCTCAGCCGTTGGCTCATTTGCGCGGCTTTCGGCTTCCTCCAAACGCTCAAGAAGTCGGCTTGAAATCAACTCAGCTTCCTGTATGAGCTGGGTTTCTTGCTGGCTCGATTCCTGCTGACCGGACTTGGCCAATTCGTCGGCAATACTCAACGCCGCCATAATCGCGACTCGAAAAGGGACCGTCACTTTTGCACTTTCCGCAATCTGGCGCATGCGCTGGTCAACAAAAGAAGCAATTTCTCGAACATATTGCTCATCATCTTCACTCGTCACAGTGAAGGTTTGTCCAAAAATATGGACTTCCATTAATCGCTTCATCGCCTAGCCCTCGTCCTCCCAGGCAATCCCCAAATGGCTGAATTGAGTCAGGATTTTCTCCAAGCGGCCCCGCATCTCGTTTCGCTCCGCTTCGTATTGCTGGATTCGCTTGAGCAAGAGCGCATACTCATGCTCTTGTCTATCAATCCGAACCAGCAGTGCACTATTTGCACTTTGGACCTGCTCGTGGCGTTCCAAGAATCCATCCAGTTTCGCCTCAAGAAGTTTTAGGCTTTCCAGCGCCATTACCACCCTAGAATAAAGTAAAAGTTTACCCTATTGCCTCTTAGACGTGACGTCAAGGGAAATATTTATCCGTAGGCTGGTCGAAAAGCGCCGTAATAAAATCATCCGGGGAGAAGGCTTCTAAATCTTCAAGCTGTTCTCCAAGTCCGATATACTGAATGGGCACGCCAAGCTGGCTCCCAACGGCTAGGGCAACTCCGCCTTTTGCTGACCCATCCATCTTGGATAAGATGACACCGGTCAGTGGGAAAGCCACCTGAAAGGTCCGTGCTTGGCTGAGAGCATTCTGTCCAGTTCCGGCATCCAAAACCAGCAAAACCTCATGCGGTGCCCCAGAAATCTCCCGCCCAATGACTCGGTGTGTTTTTTTGAGCTCCTCCATAAGCGGCGTTTTGGTATGGAGCCGCCCAGCCGTATCAATCAGGACGACATCGACCCCACGTGCCACCGCAGCACGGACACCGTCAAAGACTACGGCTGAGGGCGAGGCGCCGTCCTTATGCTTAATAATATCAAGGCCTAAGCGCTCGGCCCAGACTGAGAGTTGTTCAATGGCAGCGGCTCGAAAAGTATCCCCGGCAACCAGCAGGACCGTTTTTCCTTCTTTTTTCAGCCGCGCTGCTAACTTCGCAATGGATGTTGTCTTCCCCGCGCCATTCACACCGACAACCAGAATGACTCTTGGACACGCGAGATCACTCCATTCAACGGGCTGAACCTCACTCTCAAGAAGGGACTGGAGTTCAGCCTTGAGATCAGAACGGAGCGCTTCGGCCTCGTCCTGCGACGGTTTCCCTCTCTGGACGGTATGTGTACGGGCGCGAAGCCGCTCTACAATCTGCAAGGAGGTTTCAACTCCAACATCGGCTTGGATAAGGACCTCCTCCAGGTCGGAGAAGAAGATTTCTCTCGACTGCCGGCTCTGCTCTGACGAGGCATCAAAGGGCCGACGCAAAAGGTCCCGTAATCGAGTGAGCCCACGTCGCCAGCGCGCATCCTTCGAAATCGGGGTAGAAGGGTGTGTCTCTACGACCGGGGGCGAAGCAGAGTCCGGCTGCACCTTCTCTTTTCGCTGCCAAAATCGGAGAGCCATCAGGACACACGCACGGACACCATGGTCGACACACCCGGCTCCTGCATAGTGACGCCGTAGAGCGTATCTGCCACCTCCATGGTGCGCTTATTATGCGTAATCAAAACAATCTGCGTTGTCTCACTCATTTCCCGCAATAGCTGGTTAAACCGCCCGACGTTGGCATCGTCCAGCGGTGCGTCGACCTCATCAAGAATGCAGAATGGACTCGGCCGTATCAAAAACAGGGCAAATGTGAAACTCAGCGCGGCCAGGGCCTTCTCTCCTCCAGAAAGAAGTTGCATGGAGCGGAGGCGTTTACCCGGAGGTTGGACTTCCAGTTCGACGCCACTCTCAGACAAATCCGACTCACTGGTCAGAGTAATATGGGCCTGACCACCGTCAACCAAACGCGCGTACACCTCACCAAACTTCGCGTTCACCCGGTGGAAGGTTTCCCGAAAACGGTCCCGTGACTCGCGGTTTAACTTATTGATTGTACTTTGCAAATCCTCAACTGAATGCAGCAGGTCAGCCTTCTGGGATTCGATAGAAGCAAAGCGCTCCTGGATCTCATCAAGCTCAACCGCAGCGTTGGGATTGACCTCACCAAGCCGAGCAAGCTTCTCACGTAATTCCTGACGGCGCGATTCTCCCTCAGCCTGGTCAAATTCCTGGTGACTATAGGCTGAAAGGACCTCTGTCAGCTTCACCTGATAGCGTTCCTGGACCGTCTCCTCAAGATGTTCACGACTCACCCGCTTTTCAGCCAGACTCACCTCAACCCGTCTTTTTTCCTCTTGCAGCTGAGTGACCGCCAGTCGATTCTCTTCGATAAGCGTTTCACACTGCTGGGCAGTTGCCCGGAACTGGGCACACTCAGCAGCGTGACGGGTGCGTTCTGCTTTCGCCGAATCCAGGCTGGAGAGCGTCTGTGTCACCTGATCTTCTAACGCATCCTTTTCCAACCGGAGACGCGCTGTCTCTTGCCTGCCAGCCTGGATATCAGCTTGGCCGGCCTGTATCCGTTCTTCCAAGTCCTGCATCTGTCGTCTGAGTTGGTCCACCTGAGTCTGGAGGCCGCCGTAGCGTTCCCGCTGTTCGGCAAGGCGGACACGCAGGTCATCCATCTGTGTGCGGTGCCGGTCACACGCGACCCTTACTTCTTCCATCTCTACTTGCTGCACGGCCAGCAGGTCTTCACGCTCCTGACGTTGCGTCGCAATAGCGAGGGCCTGCGTGCCGGCCTTCTGCATATCGGCTTGTAAAGACTGACTTTCCTGTTCCAGGGCGTTCTGCTCGTAGCCTACCCCTTCTCCACGGTCAATCAAGCGGCGCAATTCACCTTCAAGCTGCCCCGCCTCGCGCTGCAGGGCTTCATTCTCTTGGCCCAGCTTCTGGGCTTGCACGTCAAGACTCCGCAACTCGCCTTCGAGTACCTGTTGGCGTTGCTTCAGGGTTTGCCGCTGCTCGACAAGGTCGGACACGCGATTCGCCTGTTGGGGCAGTTCCTGCCCCAACCCTCGAATTTCCCGCCGCCGTTCAAGCAGGCCTGCTTCCGCAACACCGCCACTCCCTCCGCTGACTCCGCCAAGAGCGGAAATGACCTCTCCCTGTGGCGTAACATAGGTCTGGGCGCCCTCGCTCTGGTTCCAGAGTTCCAGTCCAACCCGGAGGTTGGGAACGAGCACGACATCACCCAGGAGGGCTTCGACCATCTGTCTATAGTCGGGCGGAATATCAACGTGGCGGATGAGGGGAGACACCCCCTCTCCAACAGTCGCCCACATCGGCCCGTCAGCCCTGGTCAGACTCGGCGTCTGTTTGTCACACTGGAGTTGGAGCGGAATAAAATGCCCGTGCCCAGACTGCATCTGGTTCAAATAGTCGACCGCAACAACACCGGCCTCGGTGTCTGCCACCACCATATACTCCAGCTTTTCCCGTAACACGGCGGCAACCGCGCGCTCATAGGCTTGCGGCACTTCTATCATTTGCGCCACGACTCCAAGAATGGCGGCGGGAAAGTCGCCATCGGTCATGACCGATTGGACGCCTTGATCATAGCGGTCGTACTCTTGTTCGAGTTCTTCCAAGGTTACCAGGCGCGCCCGCAATTCTGCTTGCTTGGCCCGTGCCTCAGAGAGTGCCGTATCAAGTTCTTCTCCAGAGCGGACAGTCGCCCGCAACGCGTTATCCTTTTCTTCGCGCTGCTGCTGTCCATGCTGGATATGCAGGGAAAGAGCCGCTGACTTTTCCTGAAGCACGGCAAGTGCCTGTTCCCGCTCTGTCCGGAGTTGGCCAACCTGCTTGGCGTCGTCAGCCAGCACCGCCAACCGCTGGGAGACCTCCTCAGCCCGCTTATGGGAGTAGGCCAGCGCGTTTTGGACTTGCGATTCCTGAGTGAGAAGATCAACCATTTCGGTCTTGAGTTCTTCAACCTGGGATTCGTGCTGCAGGGCCGCGTCTTGCAGGTCGCTGAGGGTGTGCTCTTGCGTCTGTAGGGTGTCTTCATCGTGTTGTATCTGCTCAGCCACCGCTGCCGCACTCGCCACTCGCTGAGAGAATTCTTGTCCTACCTGCTCTTTTTTCTCTGACACCAGACGATAGTCATGCTCCGTGTTGGTAAGACGTGATTGGACCTGCTCCTCCTGCTGTGCCCGGAACGACTGCTTCTGCTCGGACTGCTGAAGCGTACTTTCCAGGGAGTGGAGACGCTCCTCAAGTTCTCGGAGCGCGTCCTCCTCACGTGCAACCCGCTCTGCTGAGGACATCCGCTCGGCTTGAAGGGTGTGGATCTTTTGGCTGAGTTGCTCTTCTTCTCGTCCGACCGTGGCCTGCCGGCTCACCAGACTGCCGACCTCTGCGGTCAATGCCTGGTAGGCGCGACTCTGGAGCGTGAGATCAATGGTTTTCAACTCGTCCTGGAGCACCTTATATTGTGCGGCCTTTTTTGCCTGACGACGGAGGGTACCCACCTGACGGTCCATCTCATGCAGAAGATCAGAGACCCGAGACACATTCTCTCGGGTTCGTTCGAGTTTGCGCTCAGCGGCCAAACGGCGACTGCGATACAGACTCACCCCGGCGGCTTCTTCCACGAGTATCCGGATATCTTGAGCTTTGGCGTTAATCAGCGCCTCGACGCGCCCTTGCTCAATAATGGCGTAGGCTTTCGTGCCCGCTCCGGTCCCAAGAAAGAATTCAACAATATCGCGTAAACGGCAGGGAACCTTGTTGAAAAGATATTCAGAGTCTCCAGACCGAAAATAACGTCGCGAGACCATGACTTCGGTCCAGTCCGGCCCGGTGCCATTCTTATGGGCGCCGTTGTGACCGTTCGTCCCGTTAACGGACAGACCGGGAGGGGCCACATTCTCCAAGAGGAGGGAGACATCGGCCATGCCGAGCGGTGCACTGCTGTCATTCCCGGCAAAGACCACATCACTCATCTCCTGACCACGGAGGTGTTTGGCGCTCTGCTCGCCCAGAACCCAGCGTAAGGCATCGACAATATTCGACTTTCCGCAGCCGTTGGGACCGACGACGGCAGTAATTCCTTTCGGAAAGGTGAGCGTCGTCTTCTGCTTAAAAGATTTAAATCCGAGGAGTTCGAGCTGTTTGATCCGCATTTGCCCCACAACGCCTCCAAATCCTCCCCGCCTCTTTCCTCATGCCGAGGGTAGCACTAACGAGCGGGCTACGCACGCAAGAGAAAGGGCTCTGGGATCGTACTGCTACTATATCTTGTGGATACAAGAAAATCCAGCAGGAATCAGAGAGAAGCAGGTCTGAAGGCTACCGTTCCAAGAGCTCGGCATTCCAGTAGGCCGCATCGACTTCGTTGAGAAAAGGCAACCATTCCTGATAGCGCTTAAAGGTGAACGTCTCAAGCATAAAGGGCGTCCACTCGGGTTGAACCGGCTTCTTGATCAACCTCATTCTTGCTTCTTCAGGCCGGCGGCCACCTTTCACGCGGTTGCAGCGCAAACAGGAGCAGACAATATTTGCCCAGGTCGAGAGACCGCCCTGGGAGCGAGGGATGACGTGGTCGAGATTCAGTTCGCTACGCGAAAGACGCCGGCCACAGTACTGACACGTATTCTTATCGCGCGCAAAAACGTTGAAACGGCTGAACCGCACCTGGCGTCGTGGAATCCGATCATACGAAACGAGCAGAATGACGCGTGGCACCCGAATGGCACGCCCGATAAGACCAATGGTCTCATCGTGGACGGTTGCTGACAGGGCGCTCCAACTCTCATAGTCAAACGTGCGATACTGCTCATCGACCGCTTTCGCAATGCCCTGATAGAGCAGGGAGAATGCCCGCCGGACCGATGTGACATGCACCGGAAAGTAAGACCGATTAAGAACGAGCACTTTGGTATTGAGAACGCTCATGTGCTCCTAACCCATCAAGAAAAACAGGGTTTTCCGTTGATCGAGAATATCGGACCCGTATACCCAGCCCTGTTCTACGTGTCAAGGTTTTCACCAGAATTTAACGTGATGACCTGACACACCATCCAGAGGGGGATGTCTTCTCCTTGCGGGGCTGTCGGGGTTTCCGATATAAAGAAGTATGAAGAGAGGTATCTATTGAGTGCGGGGATGAGGAAGGAGACCGACCTCCGGCAGGCGTACGCCACCATTCTTCCGTTGGTTGAACAGCCTTCTCGTTATACAGGCGGCGAACTCGGGACTATCATCAAAGACCCTACGGATATACGCCTACGCTTCGCACTGGCCTTCCCCGAGGTCTACGAAATCGCGCAGTCCCACTTCGGCTTACAAGTTCTGTATAATTTACTCAACAATCGTCCCGATATTCAGGCGGAACGCGTCTATGCCCCGTGGCTGGACATGGAGGAGCAGCTCCGCCAGCACCGTTTACCGCTCGTCTCCCTTGAAACCTACCGGCCGTTATCCGCCTTTGAGATCATTGGCTTTAGTCTCCAGTACGAACTGACCTATACCAACGTCCTGGCCATGCTGGACCTTGGCGGGATTCCCTTGTTCTCGCATGACCGCGGTGCGTCCCACCCACTGGTGATTGCCGGCGGACCCTGTGCATTTCATCCAGAGCCCATCGCCGACTTTATCGATGCCTTCCTCCTCGGAGATGGTGAGGAAGCGATTTTTGATATCTGTAATGTCTATTTAGCCTGGGATGGAAAAGACCGGGAATCCCTCCTCCAAGCACTGCGCCACGTTCCAGGTGTATACATTCCAGCCTTTTTTACGCCGGCATATACCCCGCGCGACACGCTGAGCGGCACCCGCCCTCGCTATGCGGACTCCACGGTTGTCAAAAAGCGCATTGTTGAAGACCTCAATACCGTCCCCCAGCTCACCACCCAGATTGTGCCGAATGTGAACATCGTACACGACCGCGTTGCCGCGGAAGTCATGCGCGGCTGCGTGCGCGGGTGTCGCTTTTGCCAGGCGGGATATGTCTATCGCCCCCTGCGGGAGCGCGACCCACGCGCCCTCCAGGAACAGATAGACCACTTAGTCAAAAAGAGTGGCTATGAAGAGGTTTCCCTGCTCAGTTTGAGTACCGGCGACTATAGCTGCGTGAACCCGCTCCTGCGGTCTATCATGAATCGTTTTTCGGACCTCAAAGTCTCCGTCTCTCTGCCCTCGACACGTGTAGATGCCCTTTCCCCCCATATCCTGGAAGAAATCCGCCGGGTACGAAAACGGGATTCACTCTAGCACCCGAGGCCGGCTCACAGCGTCTCCGCGACGTGATCCAAAAGGAATATCAGGAAGAAGAACTGATTGAGGCGGCGCGGCTGCTGTTTGGTCTGGGTTGGAAAAGCGTAAAATTATACTTCATGCTCGGACAGCCGACCGAGACAGAAGAAGATCTGCTGGGCATCGTTGACCTGTGCCGAAAGGTCTCTGCGGCCGGCAAGCATCAGCGTCAGGTCACGGCCAGCGTTTCGACCTTTATCCCCAAACCGCATACGCCATTTCAATGGGCAGCCCAGGTAGACCTGGAGGAAACCGAGGCGCGGCAGCAGCTCTTACGGCGGGAACTGCGGCGTTACGGGATTCAATTCAAATGGCACGACGCACGGCTGTCTTTTCTTGAGGGTGTTTTCGCTCGGGGCGACCGGCGCTTAGGCGCTCCGCTGTTGACCGCCTATCGTCTCGGCTGTCGGTTTGACGGCTGGACAGAGCAGTTCCGACTCGATCTGTGGCAGCAGGCCTTTCGTGCGCACCACATAGAGCCCAATTTTTATCTCCGCCGTCGCCTGCTCGGTGAGCCGCTTCCGTGGGACCATCTGGATAGTGGCGTCACCAAGCAATGGCTCCAGCGTGATCTGGCAAAGGCACTCGAAGGCACGCTCACCCCCGACTGTAGCGTGGAACGCTGCTCGTATTGTGGAGCGTGTGACTTTAAGAGCGTCCGCAATGTCACCTATCATCTGAACGGGGCCAAAGGCGCTGACCATAGAGGGCCGGAGGTCGATCCCTGGGCGCGAGCGACCCTGCCCGCCCAGGATAGATGGGGCACCCGGCAATGGCAGATGATGCAGCAGAAGAAAGCGGAACAACAGCAGGTAAGAATCAAACGCTATCGCGGCGTGCTGGATGAAGACAAGCTGCAAGCGACCCCCCTTGGAGCGCCGAGTACCACTCCATCCACGGCACCCCAGCCTGCCGCCCAGCCTCCAAGTTCGGGTAACGCCGATGAATGGCTTGCCGGTGACCCCAATACCGTTGCGGCGAGCCAAGGCACGCCGCAACGGGCCGTCATGCGTTTTCGACTGCGCTATAACAAGCTTGACATGGCTCGCTTTCTGGGCGCGAAAGAAGTCGCGACACTCTTTGCCCGCTCCTGTCGCCGGGCGCGCCTCCCCCTTGCCTACAGCCAAGGCTTTCATCCCTTACCTCGTCTGAGTTTTGGCCCGGCTCTCCCGGTCGGCATGGAGAGCGAGGAGGAATTTCTTGATATCCTCTTGCATGAAGAGATGTCGGCAAAAGAGGTACAGCAGCGCCTGAACGCCGAGCTGCCGAGCGGCTTTCATATCCAGCAGGTGCAGCAGATCGACCTGGACAGGCCAAGTATCGATGTCAGCATTGCTACCCAGCGCTACCAGGTTGCCCTCGATACGCTTCCCCTGGAGAAACGCGATCCGAGCTTCGTGCAGGAACGGTTAGGGCAGTTTCATCACGCCCAGACCTTCCCCATCCGCAAACGGACCCGTCATCGGGAGCGCACCCTTGACGCCAAGCAGTTAATACCAGCCATTACTCTGGAAACACCACTCACCCTCTCAGTCGACATCGCTATGACCGATGTGGGTACCCTCAAACCGCATGAATTCATTGGTGCTCTCCTCACCCTGTCCCCACAAGAGGTGAAAATCTTACGGGTGACAAAAACCGTCACACAATTTCGCTCAGATGTCCTCCCTCGGAAGGAGCCACTGCATCCTGAGCAAGAACCGCTTCCAACAACAGGCTAATACTCGTGCGTCAAAGAATCGTTATTAATTCCACCCACCAAGAGGCTCGTGTTGCTCTGCTCGAAAACGAAGCGCTCGTAGAGATTCACATTGAGCGCGCGCAGCAGCGCAACGTTGCGGGCAACATCTATCTCGGGCGCGTGAATCGCGTCCTTCCAGGCATGCAGGCGGCGTTCGTTGATATCGGACTGGAAAAAGCAGGCTTCATCCATGCTTCAGACGTGTTTGGCGGCCCGTTACCCCCCGGCATGCTCGATGAGACCGACGACCAGGACCCGGACACCGACGATCTCCTGGACGATTTTGACCTGGCTGACCCGGAGAACGAGCTCGACGAGGAAGAGGAGTCACCTCCGAACGACAAGCCCCGACCCGCAAGGGGGCGCCGTCGCTCCCGTTCCGGGCCGCATATTCCACTCGAACAAAAACTGAAGGAGAATCAGGAAATTCTTGTTCAGGTGGCCAAAGAGCCGATCGGGACGAAAGGTCCCCGACTCACCGCCCACCTCTCTCTGCCCGGACGACAGTTGGTGTACACACCGACCATAGAACATATCGGTGTGTCCAGGCGCATTGCGGACAGCAAAGAGCGCAGCCGGCTCAGAGAAGCGGTCGCCAGCCTGCGACCCGCCGAGGGCGGCTTTATTGTCCGCACCGCGTGTGAAGGCCTGACCAAAAAAGAGATCCACGACGACATGAAATTCCTGCTCAAACTCTGGGGCAGGATCACCAAAAAACGCGAGCAGCACGCCGCCCCAACCCTCGTGCACGACGATATGGACGTCATCCTGCGGATCATTCGCGATATGTTCACGCCGGATATCAATGAGATCATTATCGATAATGCGAATGATTACGAACGCATTAACGAATTCATCGCGACCTTCATGCCGCGTTTAACCGGTCGCGTGAAGCTCCACGACAAACAGACCCCCCTCTTTGAGCACTACAAAATTGAGCAGCAGATTACCAAGGCGCTCGACAGACGCGTCCCGCTCAAATCCGGCGGCCATATCGTGATTGATCACACCGAAGCGCTGACCGCGATTGATGTGAACACGGGCCGCTTTGTTGGCAAACGGAACCAAGAAGAGACCATGCTCCAGACCAACCTGGAAGCCGCCCGGGTCGTGGTCGAACAGCTACGCCTGCGCAATATCGGGGGTCTCATTATCGTTGACTTTATCGATATGGAGCGAGCGGCCAACCGCACCAAAGTCACCGAAGCCCTGCGCGCGGCCCTGAAGAAAGACAAGACCCGCAGCAATATGCGGAAGATCAGTGAACTCGGGCTGGTTCAGATGACGCGCAAACGGACGCGGGAGAGCCTCCAGCAGCAACTCTGCGCCCCCTGCGCCGCTTGTGACGGCCGGGGCCATAGACGATCGGTTCCCACTATTACCTACAATCTCATCCGCCAGTTACACAAAGAAGTCGCACTTCAGCCACACGCCCAAGCCGTCACCGTCTATGCCCATCCAGACGTTCTCGCTTTTTTATACGCGGAGGAAGAAGAATGGCTGGATGCCCTTGAGGCCCAACTCAACACCCGCTTCTTTTTTCGGACCGACTCCGACTTTCATATTGAACAGTACGAAATCGAGATCACCGAAAAACGGCCAACACCCAAGGCAAAACCGAAAAAAGCCCGTCCGAAGAAGAAGAGCGCGACACCCAGAAAGCGGCGTACCGCAAAACGGACCACTCAGACTGCCAAGCAGGAGCGAAGCGCGGACGCGGTATTGCTCTGATCACGAGAGCGCGCAGTAAAAAGGGGAGCCCAAGCAGGCCCTCTTTTTACTGCGACCAAGGTAGAGTCATACCCAATTCAGAATGTGGGCCTGAAAGAGTTGGACGAATAAAGTCTTATAGACAGCGATTGATGCAGGGTGTGGTTTCCGTTCTTCCGCGGGTGGGTTATCTTCTTTTGTATGGCAGATAAAGAGGCGGAACGAATAAAATTCGAGACTGAAGTGTTACGTCTCTGTGCGTTATTCGCTTTCGCTATTGGAGGAGGCTCAATCAGTCTGCTGCTTGGAAAACCGACATTCTTACGACTGATATTGGCCGTAGGCGGACTATTCGTTACACTTGGTCTGACAGTTGCGGGCTGGAAACAACGCACCCGGATTCACAATCTCATTGAAGAGCTTTAAGGAGCCACCATGACTGGGATGGAGATTATTGCCGCAGGTATTGGGCTGGCGATTCTGGCAATCCTTGGGGCCTTTGTCTGGAAACTCGTCAACCCATAAATACCTCATCACCTCGAACGACCGATTTTTTAGATCTGCTTGGGGCGACAGGTTCCTGTAGGTCGGATTAGCGGAGTGTAATCCGACACGGATCGACCGGGCGGGGACCGGAAGCCTGGATTCCGGCTTGCGTAGAAATGACGGAAGGGCCAGATGGCTACCCGGTATCGGACAGTGCTCTACTTTTGCTGGCTGGACCAGGAAGGGGGAGCGGGCGAGAGCCTTACGTCAATGTCACCCCACCATCAACAATAATATTCTGACCGGTCACAAAATCAGAAGCCGGAGACGCCAGAAACAGGGCGGCACCGACCAGATCGCGCGGTTCGCCCAAACGACGCAACGGGGTCTGGCGCAGCATTTCCTTTTCGACCTCAGGCCGGGTGAGATGGGGTGCCGTCATGCCGGTACGAATATAGCCGGGGCTGAAACAATTCACATACACGCCGTGTCTCGCCCACCGCATGGCCAGCACCCGGGTGAGCTGAATGACACCAGCCTTGGCGGTCGAATAGGTCAGCCCCGAGTTGACGATCAGGCCCGAGATAGAGGCCGTATTCACGATTTTTCCGCCCCCGTGGTCCATCATATAGCGACCTGCGGCCTGACAACACAGGAACACGCCCGTCAAGTCAACGTTGAGTTCCTCCTGCCAATCGGCCTGGCTGATATCTTCCGGCTTCCCAAGTTTCAGGATGCCGGCATTATTAAAGGCAAAGTCCAGTCCACCCAACTCCTCGGTTGTCGTCTGGATCAGCTTTTCAACCTGGTCTTTTTGCGACACGTCTATGGCCAGGGAACGAGCCTCCCCATGCTGAGCGCGAATCTCTTCCGCCACTTCCCGGGCCGCCTCTTGGTTGATATCACTCACCACGACCGCCGCGCCGGCCTCGGCCATACCCAGGGCAATGGCGCGCCCCAGCCCCGAGCCGCCGCCGGTAACATACCCTCTCTTGCCGCTGACATCGAATAGACTATGTCCGCTCATGGCCCGTCCTTTTCTTGTCGTTTTTTCGGAGTCTGTTTGTATCGAGCTTCCCCAGCCGGAACAAGGCGAGTCCGTACTGTCCTCATGAGGCCGTTTGAAGCTTTTGAGGCGACGGGAAAATCAAAGACTGCGCCTGGTGAATGAGACCGCCCTGCCGGTCGCGCCGGTGGGTGTGGTCCACGAATTCCTCATAGAGCATGGCTTTGAAAACCCGGAAGTCATCGCTCGTCTTGAGTCCCTCCACACCGAAGTGGTGAGCACACCCTCATAGAATTGCTCAAAGCCCGGCCGGCGCGGCGGCCGCGCCTCATAATTCTTTCTGACCCTAGTAATTCTTCTAGGGACAAACGGACGGCCATGGTGTACGGGAGGCTAGCCAGTGGCTCCCCGTGCGCACGGGGGCCGACATGGGCGGGTCAGCATTGTTCAACCGGAGACATGACCCAAAGGGGAATAGGCTATGCTGCTATTGAAAACCCTGCGTTTCCTCGCTGGCGGGTGGCTCGCCGGGCTCGTCCTCGGGGGGGCCGCCCTGGCGCAGCCCACTCAGAATGTACCGGGGGCCTCTTCCGACCCCCCCGCCTATGAACGCGGGGTGGTGCTGATTCAATACGACGAGGCGGTCTACACTGCCCACCTCGAAGATCTCTTGGACGATCTCTTGGACAAGTTGCCCGGCGGACTGGGCGGATTCGTGGGGGACCAGTCCGATAGTGACATTCCACTCAGGCCGGTGGGCGTCGTCGATGACCTGCTGCGGACTAACGGCTTTCCCTTGGCGGAGGTGATCGCGCGGATCGACTCCCTCCAGACCGAAGCGATTGACGTGGGGGAGGAGGAAGACCCGCACAACGTCATTACCCTCCTTAAGGACCTGCTTAAGGATGAGCCGCTCGCCGGTGTCCTGCATGCGCAACCCAACTTCCTGTACTACCCCCACCAGGTCAGTGATGCCTACACAACAGACCAGACCTCCAATCCCGACCCGGACCGCACATCGGCCTGGCATCTCAAGGCGATCCAACTCCGAGATGCGTGGGATGAGGTGTCGGACCGCGCCCGGGACCCTGGTGCCGGACCCATCACGATTGGCATACTCGATTTGGGCGTGGACTTCAGCAACTCGGATTTAGGCGGGAAGAAATGGGGCAAGACCGATTGTCTGGACGAGAATGGCACGATGACCACGTGTAATGGCGGCCGAGATTTTGTGGGCACGGACGATGCGGACCCCAGTCCTGGCCCTGTAGCTCCCGGTTCTCTCGGTAATCATGGCACCTGGGTGGCCGGGGTGGCCGCCGGGGAGTTCAATAATGGGTATGGCAGCTTCGGGGTGGCCCAGGATGTCGAGCTTGTGGGCATCCGGGCTGCCACCGGCGGCGGGGTCAACACGCTGGACGTCGTCCAAAGCATGAATTTCGCGCGACACAACCAGTTGGATATTATCAATGTGAGTCTGGGCGGCTATTATCCCTATCAGAGCTGTACCGCGTATAGCCTGAAGCAGGCCAACTCTTTGGTCTTAGAGTACCAGGCCCTTCAGGATTATTCAGAAGGGCTGTTCGTCATGGCGGCCGG
>WTHD01000333.1 GCA_011523265.1 Candidatus Binatota bacterium | reverse complement strand
CCATCGGCTCGGATGGCTCGGAGTAGATCGTCGGCTTGGAGGCGAGCCTCGACATCTGCGTCCGGCGCATCGCCCAAGCGCTCACGGGTCACCGCGGTATACCAATTGGTGGCAAACGCTCGCATGTCCTTATCGTCAAAATCGCGAATTGCGCAGTCCGTACACAAGGCAGCTAGGCGTTGGCGTGCCTCCCCTTCATAGCCACGCGGTCGGGAGGAAACCACAAAGCGGTTCCCTCGATAATATTCGGCAAAGGCGGTGATAGCCTCGGCCACACGACCGCGTTTGACCGGGTCGGCTACCTCATCCAGGCCGTCAAAGAGGACAATACAATTGTGTGCATCCAACTGCCGAGAGAAAAAGTCGTCTGGCAGCTTCAGATAAGGAGCAACTGTTTCAGTATAGCGATTAAGAAACTGCGGCAGTAGCTGCGGGCCGAGGTCGAGGAGCTTACCGGTCTCCTTGAGGTTATCCAAAAAGAGGCTGAAGTCGCGCAGGGTGATGAGCAGTGGTAGGCGGTCTTCGTCAAACGACAGCCGTTCTTCAGCTTGACGACGTGCGAAGCTGAGAGCGAGATAGCGCAACAAAGTGGTTTTCCCTGAGCCCGGTGCACCGAGGATCACTAGGTTGGGACGCGTGGCCAGCGCTTCGCCTATTGAGACGGGAGCGCTGATTTTCTCTTGGCGGAGAGCGGACAACTCGTCACGTCCCGCCTTCTCTGGGAGACGCGCTCTTGGTCTTCTCAGCTTAGGGTCGGCCTTGCCTGCTATTCCCGACTGGACTGCGGTAAGCTTGACGAACACCTGTTCCAAATCGACCGCCAACGGCGTGTCAGAGGAGATAGAGTACAGCGTGAGCTTGCCAAAACGGTCAATGACGTGCTGGCGGTAGAGGTCAGCAAAGTGACGATAGTCGCCGAGTTCAGCGGCCGCTTGTGACGAGGCTTTGACGGCAGCCTGACTGTCCTCCTCCTGACCGAGTCGTGCAAATGTCTGCGCACGTTGTTTCTCAAGTTCGGCCCGCATGGCCGGCTCAAGGCCATCTCGGTCGAGCATATCTTCAAACCGTCGAATTTGATGGCGCAGCTGTTCTGCTTCGTGCAGGGATAGCTTCCCCAGTTGGGTTTCTTGCGCCTGCCAGCCGTCGGGCAGAGAAAAGGTCACATCGGTTGTCCGCCAATCGGCGAAGTCGGGAGCCGAGGTCCATAAGTCTTTGTAGGTTTGCACTGTGAGCCATAGAACAACAGTAGTTCGGGTGAGGCGGATGTCTTCACGGTGGGCGTTGAGAAAGTGTAGGGCAGTTTCGTATATCTCTTCATCTTCCTGTTTCAGCTTTTCCAAGTGTGACCCGAACACACACACCGGCCGGTCACGCGGCAAGGTCCGGCAAAAACGCGGCAGGCTGAGTAAATCGGGCTTGGCCGTGGTGTAGTCGAATTCCTGCAAGACATATTGCCCACTGAGCTGTCTGGCCAACTCAGCGAACGTTTCACGCCGAAGGGCAGCGTCGTCCACTGTGACCAGGACGATGTGGGAGCGGGTGTGGTCGTGGAGGTCAACCAGGACACGCTGGAGTGGTTCGGCCAGTGGCTTGCCCGGAGCGAAGATGGTGTTCACGATAGCGCTTTCTCTTACAACTCTTCCCACAATAAGGGGTGAGCATCAAACCAGGTCGTCTGATTCCGATAGGCCACGATGAAAAGACCATGCAACAGCTCGCGACTTTCTGGGCTGCCTGAGGGACGTTTGTTTTCTCGCACCTTACGTAACTCCTCTACCCTTGTCTCGGTCAGGCGGAAAGCCAGCTGGGAGGCTCGATCATTGATGGCCTTTTGGGCTGCGCCTGTGTTGACTTTGTCCAGCTCCCGAATTTTTGCTGCGCTCATGGCGTCCTGAGCGAGCCCGATAAAGTCTCGCATTACCCCACCACTCTTGAAGATCAGGAGCTCCAGCGCTTCCGGTTCAAAGAGAGCGTCCGGGGTTTGTCCGATTGATTTCATTCGTTTGGCGACAACCTCTCGTAAGATGGCATATCCTTTTGGATTAGTCTGCGTGTCTGAGGTTCTGTCGAACAGCTTAACGTTGGGCAAGAGATACGATTTTGTGTCTCCCTCTGTTTGTCCGAAAGCGAGCGATGTAAAGACCAACATGGGGACGGTGTAAATGATCCTGCACACGGGTCCCAATAAAGCACGGCTCTGAAGAAAGATGAGATCAGCCTGTTCAATCCGCTGCAATTTATCCAATCCATCAACCACCACCAGGAGATTCTTCTGAGCTTTTTGCTGGACCTCGGAAATAATCAGATTGACGTTGTTGATAATGTTCTGTACCTGGGGCTCAACTTGCCGTTTGCCTGCGACTTCTTCACTGACCCCTGAGGTAAAAGTAAAGGGCTTGAGGGCTGCCGCTGCGAGCTGCCTGCCCACTCCCGAGCCGAGCATACTGGCTCCAAAGCACACCAGTTCTTTGGCAAGCTCCCCAACATTCAGAGCTTCCTTCTCGATCTCTTTTGTTTCATAGGTCATTGTGTATACGGATTTTGCCAGTTCGTTGAGAAATTCCGATCCGATTTCAACGCCTTCATTGTGGGCGACCTGATAGATTGTTGCTCCCAGGAGGTACAATAAGTCGATCTGATTGGCGGTATGACTGTCCAGATTGTGATCAATGTCGAAGTAGACCACAAAATATTCGCTGGTGAGGCGCTCAAGCAGTCGCAGCAGCAGAGAACTTTTTCCACTGCCCCGGTGACCAGTAAAGAAAGCGCGGGGCGGACGGGTCGGTTGGGATGTTGGACGAAAATGGTTGAGTAGTTCGTTGAAGGGCGAATACTCGCGCTCGCAATAGAAGTCCTGGCTGCGTTGGCCGACCAACACTTCACCCGGATCAAAAACTCCCAGACATTTGTCCCAAAACTCTGCCGAACGTGCCATGCTTGCGTCTCCCTGGCTCCTATACTACGCGAGGGGTTGGGTGGCCGACAAGCGCTTGGCAGGGAACAGGCATTTGCAGTAAGACGGACGTATTCTCGGCTCGT
>WTHD01000067.1 GCA_011523265.1 Candidatus Binatota bacterium | reverse complement strand
AGTTGACGGCCGGAGCGGCTATTTTGTCCAACACAACCGCGGCAAGAAGGACTTATGTATTGATGCCAAAACACCGGAGGGGCTGGCCATCCTCAAGGGGCTGGTCGAGAAAGTCGATGTGCTGGTCGAGAACTATGCCCCCGGAGTCATCGGCCGTCTGGGCCTCGGCTACGATGTTGTGAGTCAGATCAATCCCCGGCTGGTGATGTGTTCGATTTCCGCCTTTGGGCAGACTGGGCCGCTCGCCCACGAACCCGGTTTCGACTGGGTGGGCGCGGCCTACTCAGGCGTCACTTCGATGGGTGGCGAAAAGGACGGCCCGCCCATATTCCCGATGGTGGCATTGGGCGATGTTTCCACCGGAGCGCATGCCATGGGCGCGGTCTGCGCCGCGTTGTTATACCGCGAGCGAACCGGACGCGGACAGCACCTGGACCTGGCGCTGCTCGATACCTATGCGCACTACCATGAGGCCAGCTTCCAGATGTACAGCCTGAGCAAGGGGGAAATAAATCCGACTCGCTCGGGAGCGCATTCGTGGTATGCAGCTCCCGCTGGCGTGTTCAAGGGACGTGAGCGCTATATGATTCTGATCGCGCCTCTGGAACAGCACTGGACCAAGCTATGCGAGGCAATAGGGCAGCCTGAGCTGGCGCGGGACCCGCGCTTTACCGATAACGAAGCGCGCATGAATCATCTGGACGAACTGGTGGAGACCATTGAGGCCTGGCTCCGTTCTCAGCCGAGTGACGACGCGGCCATTGCCACGCTGAAAGAGTACCATGTGCCGGTTGCGCCCATTCTGTCCGTACCCGAGGCCCTCCAGCATCCGCATCTGCGCCAGCGGGGAACGGTCCGAACGGTCCATGACCGCTTCCTCGGCGATATGGATGTCCCAGGGTTCGCGCTCCGGTTCTCGGAATTTCCCCAGACCCTTGAGCTGCAAGCCCCGACGCTGGGCGAGCATAACAGGGAAATCCTGACCCAATGGCTGGGCTATACGCCGGAGCAGGTACAAGAGTTGGAACGCAAGCAGATTCTGCGCAGCGGCCCGGCGTGAGAGGTTTGTTCGCGCGCTCATGCTGCTTACAAACTCTTCGGCAGATTCTTCGGGGCTACGCCTCCTAACTCAGATTGTAGAATTGCATCGCGCCCCCGGCCAGCACCGCGTGTCGGTGTTTTTCCGGCAGCTTTTCGGCAATCTGTTCCGGTGCCCCTGGAAAGAAACCGTCCGGATGGGGATAGTCGGTCGCCCACAGGACTTTGTGCGGACCGATATAGTCCACCAGATGGGTCAGGTTGCCCTCCACCGGTTCATACGAAATCCAGCACTGACGCCTGAAATACTCGCTGGGCGGCATGGTCAGCGAGGAATCGTTGAACAGCCCTTTGTCCTCAAAATGGCGGTCCATACGGTCCAGCCAGGGAGCCATCCAGCCCCCGCCTGACTCCAGAAAACCAACCCGCACCCTGGGGAAGCGCTCGCATACACCGTCCCAGATGATTGACAGCGCGGCCAGCATCATCTCCATGGTGTGCGACACCATGTGCTTGGCCCCAAAGCTCCGAAAACGCTCCACTCCGACGGCGGGCATGCCACCGGTTCCTTCGTGGATACCAACCGAAAAGTCGAGCTCTTGGGCCTCGGCCCAGAACACGTCGTAGTCCCGGTGGCCGAGCATTTTGTCGTTATACGGATTGGGCCGCAGAAAACCGGCCCGCATGCCGAGTTCGTTGCGCGCATACCGCATCTCTTCCACTGCCAGCTCGATTGACTGCATGGGCAGCATGGCTACGCCAAACAGCCGGTCCGGGTAGGGGGCGCAGTAATCGGCCAGCCAGCGGTTATAAGCCCGGCTGGCCGCAGCGGCGAGTTGAGGGTCCTCAATCGCCCCGGCAAAGAGACCCAGGCTGGGATATAGAAAGGCGGCGTCAATGCCGTCCAGGTCCATATCCGGAATCCGGGCGTGCGGATCAAAGCCGCCCGCCCGGCCCTCGGTATAGGCCATTTTGAGGGACACTTTCGGGGCGTGGACCCACTTGCCGTCGATCTTTTCGCGCTCGCCAATCGCTCCGATCAACCCCAGGCCGGATGGCGGGCCGAGCAATTTCCCCTCTATCTGAAAGCGCTCTTTTCCGTCGCCATCGACGATCAGCTCAGGCGCCCGATCGCGATACTCCGGGTCAATATACTCTCGCCAGAAATTGCGCGGTTCCAGGACATGACCGTCCGAATCGATCGCATTATACGTGCGTCCCATGTGTTCCCTCCCTGACACCACGGAATTGTGACATGCTTTCGCGCCGCTCTTGCGTGTTATGCCGCGACAGCTACGGTTTCGCGTTTGGCCTCGTCCTGTGCGGTTGGGGCTTCAACTTTGTAGAGCTGCTGAGCATTGTCCCACAAAATCTTGCGGCGGACGGACTCTTCACAGTCGGACAAGCCGCCCTTGATCCGTTTATGCACCTCGTCGCCATAGAGCGACGTCGGATGGGGAAAGTCGGTCTCAAACAGAATATTATCCACCCCAACCTTGTCGATCAGCCGCCGGGGTGCGGTCTGCTCGAACCAGTAACAGGCGTAGATATTACGGGCGAAATACTCGGACGGCAGCATGTCAAACTCCGGATTGTCCTTGGAGACCCCGTTATCCTGAAACTGATAATCCAGCGCTTCGAGGACAAAGGGAATCCAGCCAATGCCACTCTCGACCGAGATGAATTGAATCTCCGGGTAGCGGGCCAATACGCCGGACATGATCAGGTCGTTCATTTGCATGCCGTTGCGCAGGAAGACATCAACGGACAGTTCGGTAAAGGCCGCCATCTTGCCGTAGGCCTCGATTTTGTCCTTGAGCAGACCCAGCTCCATATTGCCCGACCCAATGTGGAAGCTGATCGGCAGGTTCACCTCAATCGACACCTCCCAGAGGGGATTCCAGTGCGGGTCGCCAAGCAGGGGCTGCCCCCAGAACTGCGGCTCGCCGGTGAACAGGATTCCGCGGTGTCCCATGCTGGCACACCGTCGGATTTCCGTTACCGCGGCAT
>WTHD01000112.1 GCA_011523265.1 Candidatus Binatota bacterium | reverse complement strand
GCGATTGGCGTAATTGCGAACGAGGATATAGGCCTGGGCCTGGGAGTAGTCCTGGAAAGGATTCTGGTAGACGTGGACCGAGGCCAAAGCCATATTGTCGTCTGTCTCACCCACACGATGATAGGTCAACGCCTGTTGCTGTGTCTCTGACAGACTCAGCTGGTTGGACGGCAGGTCGGTAAAAACATGAATCTGGGCTTGCCGTCCGGCCCGGTCGCGCTGGACGAGGGCGAGTTCGATGCCCAGTTCCAACTGGGTGCCCGTATCCTGCGGCCGGAGGCCTTCGAGGCGGTGCAACACCAGGCGATGGTCTGTGGTAAAACCGCTGATGACCTGGGGTCGGGCCGCAATGCCGATGAGCATGACTTCGTCAAGCGGCGCCAGCGCGTGGAGGACATCTTTGGCCTGGTCCAGGGCCAGATCAAAACGGCGCACGCCGTTTTCGCGCGCCTGCATGCTCGCCGACAGATCGAAAACGAGAATCTGCCGGTCTCCGCGCGTTTCGGTCACCGTGCGCGACCAGTACGGATGCAGCAATCCCCCAATCAGCAACAGGAGGAGCAGGATCTGAAGGAGAAAGAGGAGGTCGGGTCGGAAGCGTCTGGATCGTACGCGATCTTCTGGAACGTCCGTCCAGAACAGGAGGCTGGGGACTTCAATACGGGTGCGGGTTCGCTGGCGCAGATAGATCAGGACCAGAACGCCGAGCAGGGAAACGAACGGTAAGGCCGCTGGATTAAGGATACCCATACGCCGCAGAAGATGCTCAGTGAAGGGTGACGAGTCCCACCTGGGCGAGTGCCTCCGTCACCGTTTCGGTGATAGGCTGCGCACTGGAGAGACGCGTATAGAGCACCCGGTGTTTATGACAGAACTGTTGGAGCGCGTCACAATGAATCGACAGGGCGTGGTGATATTTCTCAAGGTTAGCCCGGCTGAGGGTGACCCAGCGTTCGGTCTGCTCTTCGACATCGTAGAGCTTGCCGCGCCGAAAAAGACGTTCCGGGCGAAGCTCGCTCTCGCCCAGCACCTGAATGGCTTTGACTTCATAGCCCCGTGCGATCAGAAAGAGCAGGGCGGCTTCATACTGCGTGGGTCGGGTCAGAAAGTCCGAGATCAGGATGACCACGCCCGGCTCTTTGGTCTGCCGAATATAGGACTGAACAGACTCCCTGAGGTAGGTCTTCCCGCTCGGTGTCAGCGCTTCCAAAAAGGGGGAGACGCGGAGAAAACGGTTGCGATGACGTAAGAAGGGCGTTGCCAGAAAGGGACGCGGCGGCGCGGACAGGGCAGCGATCCGGAGCGTATTATTACTGGAGAGCACGATATAGCTGAGCGCCGTGACCAGGTCCACGGCGTGGGCAAACTTCTCGTCTCTGGCAGGGGCGCCCATCGACGCGCTGGTGTCGAGAATGACATGAAACGGGATTTCCCTTTCAGCCGTAAACGTCTTGACCAGCAGCTGATCGAGTCGCCCGGCGGCATTCCAGTCTAAATAGCGAAAATCATCGCCGGGCGAATAGTCTTTGTAGGACTCGAATTCTACACCCCAAGCCTGGCTCGTGCGTGGAATGGGCGTCTCCCCAGGACGGTGGCCGCGTGCGGCGCGGACACGCATACGCAGGCGGTCAAGCTGCTTGAAAAAGGCGGGATCGGTCAGACTCACGCGCGGCCCTATTCCTATCGTTGGATTTTTTTGGCGGACTGCCGAATACGCTCAATGATCGAGGCCGGATCGACGTTCTCTGCTTCGGCGGCAAAATTGAGCACCAGCCGGTGATTGAGGGCCGGCAGCATGACTTGGTCAACATCATCGTAGCTGACGTTGACCCGCCCATCGAGCAGGGCGGCGACTTTCGCGCCCAGCATCAGGGTCTGGCCACCCCGCGGACTTGAACCGAAATTGACATAGCGGCTCACCAAGTCGTCTTTCGGCAAGGTTACCTCGGCCGTATCGGTCTGATTCATATACAGCGCGTCCGCCGGCAGCGTGGCATGAATCAGGGCCGCGATATACTCTTCAATATGGGGAGCGACCAGGACATCGCGGACCAGATGCCGAAACGCCATGATCTTTTCGGCGGCTTCCGTTTCGGAAAAAACGGGATGAATCTCCGGCTCAGTCGTGGTGGTGGTTGAGCTGATAATGCGTCGGACCTCGTGGTGGGTGGGATAGGTCAGGCGGACCTTAAAAAAGAAGCGGTCAAGCTGGGCTTCAGGCAGCGGATAGGTGCCCTCCATTTCGATCGGGTTGAGCGTCGCCAGCACGAAAAAGGGTGGGTGCAGTTGATAGGTCGTGCCGGCCACCGTGACCTGGAGTTCGGCCATGGCTTCGAGCAGCGCGGCCTGGGTTTTGGGAGTGGAGCGGTTGATCTCATCCGCCAACAGCACGTGAGAAAAAATCGGCCCTTCAGCAAAGACGAAATCGCGCCGGCCGTCGTCTTGATCCACAACCATACGAGTGCCGGTCACGTCTGCGGGCATCAGGTCCACGGTGAACTGAATCCGACTAAAGCTGAGATTCAGGACGCGGGCGAGCGAACGCACGAGGAGCGTTTTACCCGTTCCCGGTACGCCCTCGATCAACACATGACCGCCGGCAAAAAAGGCGATCAGAATATGTTGAATAAGCTCCTCATGGCCGATAATAGCCTTGGCCAATTCGGCCTGAATCCGCTGAAAGGTATCCTGAAATTCAAGAACAAGATCGGTTGAAGGAGTAAACGTCTCCTCCAATACATGCTGAGATGTTGATACGTTTACTCCTTTTGGCGTTTCACTCACTGTCCTGTCCCCCGGGAAAACAGCCGTTTCACAATGTCCTCATATTCAGGTGGAATCTGGGCATTTCGGATAGCATCGTCCAAGGCCTGGTTTGCGCTGAGCTGGCTGGTGGACTTGATAATCACCCCGCCGCCCTCATCTTTGACAATCTCGTGACCGGTATGGCTCTTCTCAAAACTGGCATCGAGAGACAAGCTGAAGGTCTGCGGCGTGCCCTCAAGACTGGCCTCGTTGCCGTACAGGCGTCGGTCTGTGCCCGTACCC
>WTHD01000401.1 GCA_011523265.1 Candidatus Binatota bacterium | reverse complement strand
CTATTCCGAGCGTGGACGAATGGGAGGTGCCGATTAACTGCCAGCGCTGTGATGGAGAATTCAGCGCGCCGTTTCGGCACTTTCGGATTGGCATCGTCTTCTACTGTACCCACTGTGGCGGCTCTCTCGTGGTCAATTCCTCCATGTTCAAGGATGTCGCCACCGCCCTGGACAGCTTCCACGCGCAGTGGGTCAGCGACTTCGAGGCGTTTCAGGCAAAACGGCAGCGTGAGCTTGAAGAGTTCGAGGAGCGGAAGCAGGTGGACCTTGAGAACTTTTCAGCAACCCTCAAGCAGGTGGTTTCCAAGGCAAAGCCAGCCGGCAGGACCCACCGGCGTCTGTCACTGTTCGGCTTTCAGCGGGTAGGCTAGAACAGTTCACCCTTATGTGTAGCCTTGTAGGTCGGGTTAGCCGCAGGCGTAACCCGACTTCCCGTCCTTGTCGGATTACGCTCCGCTAATCCGACCTACTTACTACTGCTCGTACTTTCTCCCCAGCTCCATGGCTTCCGGCACACCGAGTAGTGCCGTCAGCTCCTCAAACGACTCCCAGCCTGCATCCTGCACAATACGGCCCGTGGTTTTGAGTTCCTGCATGGCGTCACGCATGCGGATGTAGGCGGCCATCAGGGTTGCGGAATAAATCGTCAGCTTGAAGCCGTATGTGGCGAGTTCCTGCACGGGCAGCAGTTGCCCGTTATACAGCAGCGGCAGGTCGCCAAGCTCCTGGACGTAGCGCTTGATATCGTCGTGCGTTTTAATCCCGTCCACAAAGATGAGGTCGGCGCCCGCCTCTCTATACGCCCTGGCACGTTGGACAACATCGTCCCAGCCGTTGACCGCCAAGGCATCGGTGCGGGCAATAATCACGAAGTCCTTGTTGCGTCGGGCATCGCACGCGGCTTTGACTTTCGGGATCATATCGTCCACGGGGATGACCTGCTTCCCGGATAAAAACCCGCAGCGCTTGGGCCACACCTGGTCTTCCATGTGGAGCGCCGCCGCTCCGGCCGCTTCATATTCGCGGACGGTCCGGTAGACATTCACCGGGTTGCCGTAGCCGGTGTCCGCATCGCACACCAGCGGAATATCAATGGCGCTGGCAATGGCACGCACATTCTCGACCATCTCGGCCATGGTCAGCAGCCCCACATCCGGGAAGCCGCGCGAGGCCGCCGTCCCGAACCCGGTCATATACACGGCCTCAAACCCGGCGGCTTGGGCAATCTTGGCCTGAAAGGCGTCAAAGATGAACGGCGCAACAACCATCTCAGGGTCGTTGAGCATGGCACGCAGACGGGATGCAGTACTCGGCATGGCTTCCTCCTTACATATGCATATGAAGTGACCGCTGGCCCCGTTTTCGACTTGCGACACCACGCGGTATTTGCATCACACGTTCCTTGGGAGTGCGGTTTTCAGTGCGTCGTGTCAGTCCCGGCGTTTACCACTCGGTTCGCGCCGGCGGTAAGGCCCCGCTCGGACTGGGGGCGTCAAAGAACTCATGGCCGGCCTGCGACGCGCGGCGCAGATAGCGCTTGAGGAGCCGCTCGGAACGCTTGAGCAGTTCGTTTTTGCCTCGAAAGACTTGTTCGCTTACCCATTCGTTGCGGATCCAACAGTCGAACGAGGCCTCCTGAATAAAATTGAACTCCATCAAGAGCCCCAGTTCCTGGGTATCGGCCACAATGGCGCGCAACGACAGACCGGAGTCCACAATGGCGCCACGCAGATTGGACGGGAGGGGCATGGACCGCTTGATCTTGTCGATCTCACGCTGGGAGGACTTTTTTTCAAGCAGAGCCACATAGCCCCAGGCGCCGGGCGCGGGGTCGGCCTGGGCCAACAGTTGCGCGTTCAGGTCGGTCAGATTCTTTTCGGCCTGGACCTGGTCGTAATCCTCGACGGTCTTGAAAAACGAAGCCCCAGCCGGAGCCTGCCGTTCGGACTGGTTTGCCCGCTCACGGCTTTTGTGCTCCTCCACCCACCACTCATTTTCTTTCGGCGTTTTTTTCTTTCGCTCCGCCATCACACGTTTCTTTCCGCAGCGCTGGCCATTATTGGGCCGGTAGCAGATACGAAAAACCGGCCGTAAAGGTATGCGTATTCAGGCCGCGGTTTTCGTCATACAGGCTGGCATTCGAGGCGTGCCGGAAACGATAGCCAAAATTGATGGCCAGATTATCGTCAATAAAATAGGTTCCGCCGCCGCCCACCATTTCAGCAAAATTGAGACCGCCGCCGAGATCATAGCCCTGAAGGTTGTGATACATGACGCCCAGTCCCCCCTCGATATAGGGGTAGAACGGGATGCTGAGATCAAAGTGATAGGTCAGCACCGGCAGCATCAGGCCGACTTCAAAAGAGCCCTTGTGACGCTCAAACCCCCGGCCTTGTGATTTTTGGGTTATTATGGAACCAAACGGCTCGGTGGCGATTTCGAGCGAGCCTTTGGGCAGAAACCATTTCGAGCCCTGAAAGGCCGTATAGCCAATGCGGAGATGCACCGGGACTTTTTCGATTTTCCGGGACCCGGAGTCGGCGCTGATGGTATAGCCGGACTGCATCCCGAGCGACCACGTGCCCGCCTTGGGTAAATCGTTCGCCCAGACAGCGGAAGTCACGAGGCCCAGTATCCCGCCCGTCGCGACCAGGGCACACAGCCCGCGTTTCACCTGTTTTATCGTCATCCTGTTCTCTCCTTCTTTATGCGTCCCCTTCCTTGGGCTGGAGCAGGCTATCCGTTCTCTCCCAAGACCTGACACTCGGTTTCAACGAAATCCCTGCTGGTGTCGTCCCAACCAAACGCCTTGATGGTTCTGACCTCACGCTTATAGATGGAGATCACCAGATACGAGGCATCCGGGTAGGACGGTTCGTCACCAAACATGGCTTGGGTTTTGTCTTCAGCGGAAAAATAGGCGTCATGGTTGGGATGGGAATGGTAGAATGCCGTCAGCTCGGCCCCAGCATCGATTGCTTTGAGCACGGCCAGCAGTTCCGTGGGCTCCATGAGATACGCAATCGTGGCATCCCGCGGATAGGTGTACGGGTCCTTGGCGTGCATGGCGTTTTGAATATTGGCAATGCGGCGGACTTCCTCACGTCCGTCCACCCGCATAATGGCTCCACAGCACTCCTCCGGAAAAGTCTCCCGCGCGTGCTGACTCAGGGCCGCGTGTGTCTCGGACGTGAGCTGTACCACTCCAGCGTTTCCTTCTCGTCGCGTAACCCCCGGATTATGGCTGTCTCCCGTGGAAAAGTCAAAATGCTAACCTCCTCTCCTATCCCCTCTCGGGAGGGAAAGAGGAAACGTGTCAACATCTACCTGTTCTGTTGAAGGACACGCTTCCTCTTCGTGCCGCGCAGCGGCGGGGCGGGTTCCCCCTCGTTGCTCTTTCTTCCGACCCAGCTATAGTGACACGCATTTCAAAAAGGAGCAGTGTCGTATGGTCACGATTGAAGAGTTCGGCAAAATGGATTTGCGGGTAGGAACCGTCACATCGGCAAAGCCCCACCCGAATGCCGACCGCCTACTGGTTCTCACGGTCGATATTGGCGAAGAGACCGAACGCCAACTTGTGGCGGGCATCCGGGCGCATTACAGCCCAGAGGAACTCGTCGGTCGGCAGCTTGTTGTGGTCGCTAATCTTCAGCCGGCAAAACTGCGCGGGGTCGAGAGCCAGGGCATGCTCCTGGCCGCCTCGGATGGCGACCAGGTCATTGTCCTACGCCCGGAGAAACGAGTGCGGGTCGGCTCGCAGGTCCGGTAGGGAGAGAAGACCAACCGCGCGCGTCACCTGTGGCTCATGGCCGCTGGTATTGTCGGCCTGACCGTCACCTTAGTGAAGCTGCTGGCATGACCCGGTGCCACGGGACGACAACACCCTCACACGGCGACCGAGATCAGACCGAGGGCTTCGACAGTCGGGACACGCGCTGGAGCTCAGCCAGCCGGAATACCGCGTCTGTCCGACTCACGCCTTCCACCCAGCGACAGCGCGCCGTCTGTCTGTCTGGATACACCCCCATAATCACCATAACCGGCCCGCCCGCTTTCGTGCGGACCAAATCGCCTTTCCGCAACGGCCCCGGCACGGCCACGCTGGGCAGCCGCCTTTCTGCCTGCTGGAATATGGCCCGGGCCACGAGCTGCGGGTTGGTGGACGTCAATCGGGAGGTGGTGCCCCGCCGAATCCGGCGGATCATCGACTGGGCCGTCTGGCGCCCCACGGCCAGCGTCTGGCATATCACGGGCAGACTCGCCTCCTCTGTGCGGTACCGCGTCATCACAAAAATCGCCAGCACCCACGCCCGTAGCGGCAGCTTGCTCCGCTGGAGCGCCGTGCCCGTCTTGAGGCTGAAATACTGCCGGCACGTCGCGCACCAGTACGGCATGGGCCGGGCCGGGCTGACGGCGGAGGTCTGCGGAGAGCCACAGTGCCCACACACCCGTCCCGCCGGCCAGCGCACGCCCTCCAGCCAGCGCCGGGCCGCGGCTTCATCCGGGAACTGCTCAACTAACGCTGCAACGGTCATCGGAGTGGCCGGGGTCGCGCCGGGGCCGGACGGGGTACAGGCGCGACCCCAGAGGGATCAGGATCCCAGCGAAGAGCCTCTCAGAGCTTCCGATCGCGTGTCTTTCGGGTCTGCCATCGTGTCCTCCCTCATATGGGTGCGGTTCGCTCAGCCAGCGCCTCCAGTGCCCGCATATTCGGTCATGCCCACGTTCCCTTATCGTCCCTGCCAGGACAGGCCATAGTGGGTAGTGTCTCAGTGTGAAAATTCCGACCAGTAAAAACGGGACAGTCCCCTCTCCCCCTCTCGGTCATCGTGTCCTCCTCTCGGCTCCCGGACACAACGCTGACGCGCGCCCGGAAAGCTGCTTACCGCCTAACACGACTACAGCCGGCTGTCCCTAGTAAAATTATGAGGGGGGGCGTCCCTGTTTCTACCTGGTCCCAGGCCGTGGCGCTCCAGGCGGGAGCAAGACTGCACGGCCCCGAAGACGGGAGAGACGGGCGGACCGAACGCAGACAAGAAAGAAATTCACACTGAGACACTACCCCATAGTGGTCTGTCTTGACATAAAAAGTCAACTGTTTTGGTATGCGCTCTCTGATGAGTGACGACATGCCCCAAATGAGGACGCACCCCACCCCCGGTAGTGTCGCATGTTGAAACATTCCCCCTTCTCTCTCAGGTAGCGGGGTCTCCACTCGGCTCCCGGGCAGGGCGCTGACACACGTACGGGAGTCTACGTGCTGCATTTCCAGATTGTGGGGACAGAGCAGACCACTTCTTCCGGGGAGGCCCTGTGGCCTCTCCTCTGCTGTAAAACGAGACCGGCTAAGTAATCAGCCGGCCTTTCTGCATCTGACAGGGGGCCAGGAGTGCGGGCTTCCAGCCCGCAAGCGGCCAAGATGGCCGCGCTCCCAGGCAGCGGGCGGGCGAGCGGCCCGAGGCGGGGCCGCCGGCCCGGTCCCGAGAGGCGCACGCCACAATCTGCATCACCCCTCCCGAGAGGGGACGGGGATTAGGACTCGGAGAAACGGTTGATATCAATCACCGCGCGCTCGTGCAGGCCCTCACCAATCTTGGTGGCATCCTCGTTGTATGCCTCAACCGTGAACTTGAGCCGCCGCCCCTTGATTTCCTCCAACCGGACTCTGCCGGTCACCCGCTGGCCAATCTGGGTGGGCGCCAGATGCCGGACATCCACGTGGAAGCCGACCGTCTGCTCGCCCTCGTCCATATAGGGGGTGAGAAACCGCACGCAGCTGCCTTCCATCAACTGAATCATGGCCGGCGTGGAATACATGCGCGGCGCGTCCGGTCCGAGATGCACAATGCCCATCTCGGGTGTGGTCGTAATGGTCTGCTCAAAGATCATGCCAGTTCTGAGTGTGTCTTTCATGCCTTCCTCCACGCGCGAGTCGCAGCTACGGCAGCAGCGAGGCGCGGGTGATCTCCTTGCGGTCTGATTTCTCCATGGCTTCGCCCGCCTGCGCAAGCGGGAACTCGGCGTCCACCAGCTCGTGATAGGGATAGGTATCCATATGCGCGGACAGAAAGTTCAGCGCCTTGTGCAGATAGTGCGGGTTATAGGTGGCCACACCAATGATCTGGGGCGACTTGAAGGTAATGAGGGCCGGCGGGACCTCGACGGTCAGCCCAGGAGAGATATTGCCGATCTCAATGACCCGCCCACCGCTGCGCACCAGATTTATGGCTTCCAGAAATGCCTGAGGCACACCGGCCACCTCCAGAACCACATCGGCGCCAAGGCCGCCGGTCAGCTCCCGCACCTGCCCGACCCGCGCTTTGGTATCGGTATACTCGCGCATGTCAACGATCTCGTCCGCGCCAAAGGCTTTGGCCCGCTGGAGGCGCAGGTCCACGCCGTCAATGGCAACGACCCGAGCGCCCCGGGCTTTTGCCACGGCCATGGCGTGCAGGCCGAGGCCGCCGGCGCCCTGCACCACCAGGGTTTCTTCATAGCCGAGCCGGGCCTGGTCCAGCCCAAAGAAGACCTCGGACAGGGCGCAGTTGGCGGCCGAGGCGGCGTGGTCGGGCACGTTGTCGGGCACTTTGTAGACGTGCTGGCCGGGATGGATGTAGTAGTGCGTGGCAAACGGCGTGTGAAAATGCGGCGGGTCGTGCGGCCCGACCCGCCGGGCGCGAATGCCCAGCACCACGCAGGCCGCCGCGTTGCCGGCCCGGCAGTTCACACAGTTGCCGCAGGTCTCGTAATAGACCGGCGCAATCCGGTCGCCCTCCTTTAGGGGCTGACCGGCGGTGTCGTGGGTGACGCCCTTGCCCAGCTTATACACCTGGCCCACCATCTCGTGGCCGGGCATGACGCCGCGCCTGCCGAACTCGCCGCGCCACATATGGACCTCGGAGCCGCACACATTGGTGCGACTCACCTCGGCCAGAATGGCGCCCTCGGCGACCTCCGGCAGGTCGTACTCAAAAAACTCGATGGTTCGCGCCTTGGGAATAAAACTGACGGTCCCCTTCATGATACCCCTCCTGTTCACATCCCCCCAGTGAGGGGGGATTCAGAATGTCGGCGGTCGGTATTCGCCGAACTCGTTGCGCAGCGCGTCCGAGATTTCACCCAGGGTGACATAGGCCCGCACGGCATCGATAATGGCCGGCATCAGATTGCCCCCATCCCGCGCCACCTGTCCAACCCGGTCAAGCGCGGCCTGGGCCGCGGTCCGGTTGCGTTCGGCGCGTACCCCGGCCACCCGTTCTTTCTGGCGTTCTTCCAGGGCCAGATCGACCTTCAGCAGTTCGTCGTGGGGGTCTTCCTCAACCGTGAAATCGTTCACCCCGACAATGACCTGCTGCTTGGTTTCAATGGCCTGCTGATAGCGGAACGCGGCGTCGTGAATCTCGCGCTGCTGATAGCCGTTCTCAATGGCCTGGACGGCTCCGCCCAGCTTGTCGATCCGGTCGATATATTCGACCGCCTTGGCCTCCAGCTCGTCGGTCAGGGATTCGATAAAATACGAGCCCGCCAGGGGATCGATGGTGTCCGCGGCCCCGGACTCGTGGGCGATGACCTGCTGGGTGCGGAGCGCAACCCGCACGGCGTCTTCGGTGGGCAGGGCCAGGGCTTCGTCTTTGGAGTTGGTGTGCAGCGAGTTGGTCCCACCCAGGGCCGCGGCCAGAGCCTGGAGGGTCACGCGGATGATATTATTGTCCGGCTGCTGGGCGGTCAGCGTCGAGCCGGCGGTTTGGGCATGGGTGCGCAGCATCCACGAGCGCGGGTTTTTGGCCTCAAAGCGCTCCTTCATGATTTTGGCCCACAACCGTCGGGCCGCCCGGAACTTGGCCACTTCCTCAAAGAAATTATTATGCACATTGAAAAAGAACGACAGCCGGGAGGCAAACCGATCGACATCGAGACCGACGGACTGCGCGGCTTCAACATAGGCGATCCCGTCGGCCAAGGTAAACGCAATTTCCTGGGCCGCGGTCGAGCCGGCCTCACGGATGTGGTAGCCGGAGATCGAAATCGTGTTCCAGTTCGGGACCTGGTCGGCGCAAAAGCCGAAAATATCCGTGATGATCCGCAGGGACGGACCGGGCGGATAAATATACGTGCCGCGAGCGATGTACTCTTTGAGCAGATCGTTCTGAATGGTGCCGTTGACCTTGTCCCAGGGCACGCCCTGTTTTTCCGCCACCACCAGGTAGAGCGCCAGCAGAATGGATGCGGTGGCGTTGATGGTCATGGAGGTGCTGACCTTGTCCAATGGAATACCGCCCAGCAGGGTTTCCATGTCCGCCAGCGAGTCGATGGCCACGCCGGCCCGCCCGACTTCTCCGGCAGCCATCGCATGGTCGGAATCGCGGCCCATCTGCGTCGGTAAATCAAAGGCCACGGACAGGCCGGTCTGGCCCTGCTCAAGCAGGTAGCGGTAGCGCTGGTTGGACTCCTCGGCCGTACCAAAACCGGCGTACTGACGCATGGTCCAGAAACGACCGCGATACATGGTGGGCTGAACGCCACGGGTAAAGGGATACTGGCCGGGAAAGTCGAGCTTTTCCTGGTAGTCGGCGTCCTGGGTATCCTCGCTGGTATACACCCGCTTGATCTCTATGCCCGACGTGGTCTCAAAGCGTTCTTTACGCTCCGCAGACCGCGACAGGGCCTTCTTGAGAACGGAGTCCTCCCAGGCGTTCCGGGCTGTTGTCACCGTCTTTGCATTGCTCATAACGCACCCTTAAATCGGTAGAAAAACAGGCTCTTTGCCTACAGTAAAACCGGCGCAGAGACAACCTCCTGCTTTTGGGGTGCCGCGCAACGGCGGGGTGGGTTCTACGAGTGGGACATACCTGGGAAAACCCACCCCGGCCCTTCGGGCCACCCCTCCGAGGAGGGGATTTTTTGCTCCCTTGCCTCACGTTAACATACAAGGGTTGGAGAATTCAGAGGGATATGCCGGGAGCGAGACTCGAACTCGCACGCTGTCGCCAGCGGTGGATTTTGAGTCCACTGCGTCTGCCAATTCCGCCATCCCGGCATAGGGGGGATATCAAGGACTGAGGTGCAAGACCTGAGTTGTATCCCAAAAAGCCGTGCGGAATCTTACCCTTCAATCCAGCGTTCTGGCAAGCCCGTTCCGAGGTTAGTCGCGTCTCAGTTCTAGCCGAAGCTCAGCCCACAACGGCCCAGACAAAAAACACGCCCACGGCAAGCGTAGCCACCGCCCAGAGGCGGGTGAAGGAGGGCGGTTTGTTGAGCCACCAGGCCACCATGCTCTTGAAACGGGCCAACCCGATGAACGGCATGGCGATGCCCGCCACGACGAATATCACGCCGACGACCTGTAATGTGGTTGGGAAACGTGAAAGGGGGGCAGCAAACCATAGAGCCAGTCCGAATATGAGCCGGAGAGTCGCGCCAGTCCACAGCCCGCTACGGGTTTGCCAGCGGGAAAGAAAGGTCAGGAGCGTGGCCGGAGAAATAATGCCCCATACGCCGAAACCAATGAGCAGAACCGACAGGGCGATGGCAAGGAAAACCATACTCAGCCTCGTTATCGGGCCACGCTTTTGAGCAGGGTGTCAAATTCCCCGCCGTCCAGCCAGATGCCCCGGCACTCGGGACAGGTATCGAGGATGACCGAGCGGCCGAGCGCGCTCGACACGCGCAGCAGTGCGGCGTTGTCGCGCGGACACCGGCCGTGTTTCTGGTTGACTCCCCGTGGAGTGCTTTTCCCTCGCAGGGCCGCCAGGTCGGAGATGCTTTCATGCAGCAGCGGGACGAGTTCGTGATTGTCAAACCAAATCCCCCCACACGCCTTACAGCGGTCCACTTGAGTGGCCTGCACCTGCGTTGCAACCAGGGGGCTGTTGGAACATTTTGGACACTGCACGGTTCGGCTCCTCGTCTTTTGTTTTTTGCTGTCTTTTTTGCTGGCAATGGCATAGCCTAAAGCACGGACGGATTCGATGCCAGAGACGCTTATATCATCGAGGAGACCGACGGTCCGAGCGCCCCGGCATGCGGTGCTGCTGGTCACGCTCCTCTCGCTGTATATTATCAATCCGTTCGTCCAGGAATTCTTTTCGAGTCGTCTGGGTCTGATTTTGCTTGACCTGCTGGTCTCCACTACCCTGCTGGTTGTCACCTATGATGTGCATCGCAGCAAAAGGGTGCTGCTCGTCGCAACGGTCTTTGCCCTTCCGGCCATAGCCGGGCGGTGGGCCTCATACGCGGTCTATACCGACTGGCTGTCCATCTTCAGCCACTGTTTCGGCTTCCTCTTTCTGGCTTTTACGGCGGGGGCGATTCTCCTCAACGTGCTGCGCCCGACCCGCGTGACCGGAGACATCGTCAATGGCGCGGTGTGTGTCTATATGCTGATTGGCCTGGCCTGGGCATTCCTGTTTTCCCTGCTTGAGGTGCTCCAACCAGGGTCTTTCAATCTGCCGGAGCTTTCGGTCGATCCGATTGACCTCGCGGCCATGGAGGTCCGTCGCCTGTCCGTCTTCATGTACTACAGCCTGGTGACGCTCACGACGCTCGGATACGGGGATATTACGCCGGTGACTCCGCTGGCGCGGAACCTGGCCGCCTTCGAGGCGGTCATGGGCCAGTTGTATATCGCTATCCTGGTCGCCCGCCTGGTTGGCCTGCACATTGTCTATTCCTACCGGGATGAGGAAGAGCGAGGATCGTAAGCTTTGCTTTACACGGTGTATTGCGTCACTCAGCCACGCGGGACGAATTTTATGATTGAGGACTTCCAGACCTCAACCACGGGTTGATCGTTCACGAGATACACCTGATAAAATTTGACCCACTCGTTTTCTCCGCGCTTCCATTTTTCAATAGGCACGCAGCGCAGTTCCACCTCATCACCAACACGGATCAGGCCATGCGTCAGCAGCGTGCTGCCGGCGTGTATCCAAAACGGCATCTTGAACTGGTTTTGGACAGCAAAGCTGCCGTGAGCCATCACCAGACCGGGGTGGACGGGTGGAGTATCGCCCTGCCGGAATATCTCCAACGCCTCGTTTGTTTTGTCGCAGTACGAGAGATGCTGAGACATGCTGAGCCTCCAGCGAAAGCGACGAAACGGTGTGCCAGGTTCCATGCGCTCCCAGGTCCCCAATTCCCTCTCTCCCTCCCAATCAAGAGGTTCCAGCGACGCCAGCGCATCAACCGGCGGAGGGCTGTCAGGCATATGCGTCCGCATGACAATCAGTTCCTGGCCCTCTTCATTTCTGGCTCGGACAGAGAAGGCGTGCGGCTGGTCGCTATCCGCATCTGGAGTAATGTGAGACGTGACCCAATCCTCATCAAAAGCCGGCGCTGTAAAGCGTAAATCAAACCAGTGGCAGCCCAGCCAGGCTTCGCCATAGCGCTCAATCAGCGGGCGGATCATCTGGCCATACACAATCGCCCCCCCAACGATGGAGCCACGAAAACCAAGCGCCTGAGCACCTTCTCTGGTGTGCGCCTTATTCTCACCTTCGTTGATATTGCGCGTCTGAAACCGATACGGCTCGAATGCTTCTCGTGCTGCCCGAGTCATAATACCCCCTTTTCTGCGCCTGGCATGTTACGTCGGATTGCTCTGCAGAAGCAAGATCATTACACTCCGCGATCGCCCCATTCCGCAGAGGAGTTGGCGTCTTCGGACAGCGGTCTTGAGCGCTGGCAGCCTCTATACTGCTGTGTCATAATTCCTGCCATTGCTGACCAAGAAAACTAGGGGTGGAATCACGATGCCCGTCGTCGCTGCTGAGCCCGATATCGTGCCGCGTCTCGATGAGGCCATTCACGCCGCAACGGCCTGGCTGTATCGAGACCAGGCCGTGGACGGCTACTGGGTAGGAATGCTGGAATCCAACTGCTGTATGGAAGCGCAGTGGCTTTTGGCCATGCACTTTCTGAGCTATGAGCACCCGCGCAAACAGCATATTGTTCAGACCCTGCTCAACGCCCAGCGCGAGGACGGCGCGTGGGAGACTTACTACGACGCCCCGGATGGGGATATTAACACCACGGTCGAATGCTATGCGGCCCTGCGCGCGAATGGCTTTTCCCCGGATGATGAGCGCCTGCGCAGAGCCCGAGAGTGGATATTTGCCCACGGTGGGCTGAGTGCGATGCGGGTGTTTACCCGCTACTGGTTTGCGCTGATCGGCGAGTGGCCCTGGCAGAAAACCCCCAACCTGCCGCCTGAGGTGATATTCTTCCCCACCTGGTTTCCGTTTAACATCTATAATTTTGCCTCCTGGGCGCGGGCGACGATTCTGCCGTTGACCATTCTGTCCGCCCGGCAGGTGGTTCGTCCCCTGCCACCGGACTGTCGCCTGGACGAGCTTTTTCCCGAGGGTCGTGAGCGCATGAACTACGACCTGCCGGCCCGGAGCGGTGTGTGGCAGTCGTTCTTTTTTGCGGCTGACAAATTTCTGCACGCCTATCAAAATATCGGAATCTTGCCCGGTCGCGAGGTCGCCATCCGGCAGAGTGTGGAATGGATTATTCGTCATCAGGATGCGGACGGGGCCTGGGGTGGGATTCAGCCGCCGTGGATTTATAGCCTGATGGCCCTCAATGTCGAGGGCTATCACCTGTCGCATCCGGTCATGGCCAAGGGTCTATCCGCTCTCGATGATCACTGGTCCTATGAACGTGACGGCAGCTTGCACATTCAGGCCAGCGAATCCCCCATCTGGGATACCCTGCTGGCCCTGCTGGCTCTGACCGACTGCGGTTTCCAGTTACCGCAGTCGGAACCCATGCAACAGGCGCTCCGGTGGGTGCTCAGCAAGGAAGTGGATACGGTCGGCGACTGGCAGGTCAAAGTCCCTACCGCCCGTCCCGGCGGCTGGGCGTTTGAGCATGAGAACGCCGCCTATCCGGACGTGGACGACACCGCGGTGGCCTTGATCGTGTTGGCCCACCTCCGGGCGCAAAACCCAGGCGACAACCGTTTTGACGCGCCGATTGAACGCGCAAAGGCCTGGGTCCTGGCCATGCAGTCGGACAACGGCGGCTGGGGCGCGTTTGACAAGAACAATGATAAAGACCTGCTAACCAAGATTCCGTTCTGCGATTTTGGCGAGGCGCTCGACCCGCCCAGCGTTGATGTCACCGCGCATGTGCTCGAAGCCTTCGGCGTGCTCGGGTATGACAGCTCCCACCCGGCCCTGCGCCGCGCGCTCGATTACGTTCTGGCCGAGCAGGAGCCGGAAGGGAGTTGGTTCGGCCGCTGGGGGGTCAATCATATCTATGGGATCGCCGCAGTCCTGCCGGCCTTGAGAGCCATCGGCGAAGACATGAACGCGGCCTATGTGCACAAGGCGGGCCGGTGGCTGGCCGAGCATCAAAATGCGGACGGGGGATGGGGTGAGACCTGCGCGTCCTATATGGACGACCGCTTGCGCGGCACGGGGCCAAGCACGGCCTCGCAGACGGCCTGGGCCTTACTGGCTCTACTGTCCATTGAGGGTCATCGTTTTGACGACGCGATTCATACCGGACTCGACTACCTGCTCCGCACGCAACAGGACGGCACCTGGGACGAGCCCTATTACACCGGCACCGGTTTTCCCGGCTACGGCACGGGCGCACGCACGAACCTGCACGTCCAGGAGATGAAAAGACGCTTCATGCAGGGTACCGAACTCCAGCGCGGATTTATGATCAACTACAATCTGTACCGGCACTACTTTCCGCTCATGGCGCTGGGCAGAGCGCGGACGTATTTGGCCGGAGGGTAGAGCAGCTTCGTCTGACCGAAGAGAACGAGGGAGAGGCTTCCCTAGGGTTTCGGGACACCCAGGTCCTGACAGATCTTTTTTGCCAATTCGTTTCGTATTTCGGTATGGCGTGGAATTGAAGAGCGACGATTGTTGCTGGGGTTTCCCCACCAGGAATGTCGTGCCCCTTCACGTATCAACACACACCCGTGGGCGCGGAGGTGTCTGAGGAATTCCCGCCGCTTCACAGGTCAATACGCTCTTCTTCGTATTCTCCTTCAGCAGCGGCAAGAGCATCGGATCGATTCATCTCCAGGGCCTCTTGTAGCGCTGACCGCAAATTGGCTAAAAGTTCTTCTCGGGTAGTCCCTTGAGAATTGACACCCGGCACCTCCTCAATCCACCCTATCCACCATTCGCCATCACGCTTTACCACTGCTGTATAGTCAGATTTCATCGCTATGATTCCTAATGTGTTTTCCAAGAAAGTATTCCCCGCTATACCCCAATTGTCGCTCGCATAGCAATCTCCCTACAACGCCTTTACATCGGCGTACTCGCCGACTTCAATCCCAAACGATTCTGCCTGCTGGAGCAATTCCAGGGCGTTGCGGACGTGGGCGTAGTCGATCATCATGCCGTCATATGTGACTGCCGCTTTGCCTGCCTTTTCGGCGTCGGCCATGGCCTGCATTACGCCCTTATTCCATTCAATCTCTTCCTGTGAGGGTGCAAAAATCTAGTTTGCGATGGGCAAGGCAGACGGATGAATGAGCAGGC
>WTHD01000229.1 GCA_011523265.1 Candidatus Binatota bacterium | reverse complement strand
TCATGACCGATCCCATGCAGATCGGGTTGCCATGATGCTCATTCAGGGCCAGGGCATCGAAGCCCAGGTCCTCGGCGTAACAATATTCGTCGAGGTAGTAATTGTAGTCGTCGGCCGCCTTTTCGCGATCGAAATGCTCGTTCGATATGGCGAAAAACGCCCGGTTCTTCAAAACGAGCTCTTCGGGCAGCCAGCGATACGGTCGTTCGGTGAAATATCCGATTTGCATCTGGAGCTCCCTCGGTGGATTGTGGTCAGCTCACGCCTTTCAGCCCGCGACACCTCATTCCTCGCGCTTGCGCTCAGGATGATAACCCGTGCCTTCGCGTGCCGCTTCCTGCGCGGGTTCTCGACTCATAGCATCGCTGTCGCCCCGCCGGAAGGCCGTTGTGGGTCCTGTCAGGGACGCTTCACTGGGCGTGTTCCATTGTTGGATCAATGACCTCTGCAACGTGGGCCAGGCGGTGTTCGATCAGTCTGTCGCCGCCGCCCGTCACCCGAGAGCGAGCAGTTTCTGCCGGTTTGCCTTTGACTGCGGCGAGTTCGGCCCGCGAGCGTTGTGAGTTCGGCTCGGCTCGCTGGTAGTCCGGCAAGCCATCGGCTTCGCGGAATTCGGGCATGACCTCCTCGGAAACGATCTGCATGTGCTTCATGACCATCCAGTTCGGCATTGGTCCGTAGGGCGAGCCCGGGCCGATCATACCACCCGCGCCCACTTCGTCGCAGTAGTGGCCGAGTTCGTTCTTGACCGTCTCCGGAGAGCCGACAATGATATAGCGGTCGACGATCAGCTCGTCATAGGTCAGGTTGACTTGCGGTTTGACCTTTCCTTTTTGCAGCAGGCCGATGAAGTTGCGAAACGACTTGGTCGACATATAGCCCAGCGGGAAAAAGAATTGGTCAGGGATTTTGAGCCCGGTGTTGAAGACCCACGACAGATGGGCTTTCGCCTCGCGGTGAGCTTGTTCGTCGGTCTCGGCGACGTAGGTTGGCACGCAGGCGTTGAACATACTCTTGGGTGCGTCATAACCGAGCCGATGACACTCTTCCCTCAGGCCGTCGAACGCCATCTTGGTGAACCACAAGGGAGAGAACACCATCATATAGGTGTATTTGTGTTCCGCAATAAACTGCAACGTTTCGAGCGAGCCCTGGCCTGGGATCCAGATCGGCGGATGGGGTTGCTGAATCGGACGCGGAATGGGATTGACATTCGGGACGTAGAAATGCTCGCCCTGCCAGGTAAATGGGCCGTCACCGAAGCCTTGACCTACTCCACCACGAAATCCTCCTCTAGCAGGTCCACATCCGTCCTCACCGTCAGGTCCTGGCGCAGGGTGTAGACAAGGTAACGACCCTTCCGCACTCCCACCGCGCTAGCGAGAATGTCGGCCACAGTCGGCCAGTTTCCGCCGGACAGCACGATGCTGTCACCATCACCCGGACCAACGCCGGGGTCCCCATGATCAAAATCTTCGATGATCTTGTCACCCTTGTCCGATAGCCTAAAAACAAAGAGGTCCGCGCCAGGGCCACCCGTGTAGATGTCGTTGCCCTGGCCGCCGTGCAATTCATCGTTACCCAGGCCGCCGTCGAGCGTGTCCTTTCCATTACCGCCGTGCAATTCATCGTCACCCCGGCCGCCGTCGAGCGTGTCCTTTCCACCACCGCCGTACAATTTATCGTTATCCCGGCCACCGTCAAGCGTGTCGTTACCACTATCGCCGTAGAGCGTGTCGTTACCCCAGCCGCCGTCGAACGTGTCGTCACCCCGGCCGCCGTAGAGCGTGTCGTTACCCCAGCCGCCGTAGAGCGTGTCGTCACCCCGGCCGCCGTAGAGCGTGTCGTCACCCCGGCCGCCGTAGAGCGTGTCGTTACCATAGTTGCCGTCGAGCGTGTCCTTTCCATCACCGCCGTACAATTCGTCGTCACCCCGACGGCCTTCGAGCGTGCTGTCTTCCCACACGGCGGCGCATAGTACATCGTTGCCGCGGGTACCGATCTGGAGGGGCCCCCTGCCTTGGGAACAGTAGTCTGCTGCCATCGCAACGCGGGACGTTATCCCAGCCAATAAAATAAAAGGCAGCGCGGCCAGGGTGAGAACCTGAAATAACGTTGACATGGGGCAATCCTCCTTAAGTAGTGTCTCAGCTTGAATCCTTTTATTTTCGAGCTAATCTGTCAAGTGCATAAGCGTCCCGACGTGGATCTCACCAGTGCACAGCATATCTCCCAAAATACATAGATTTATTCGTCCGTCACGCAGCCCTCGGAGGCGTCTTTCACGCTCTTGATATACTTGTACAGCGTCCCGCGCGTCGCCTTGTACGGCGGCATGGTCCACTGTGCCTGACGGCGGGCCATCTCCTCGTCACTGACGGCAACGTCAAGGATGTTCTGCTCCGCATCAATGGTGATGACGTCGCCGTCCTGAATCAGGCCGATCGGGCCGCCTTCCTGCGCTTCGGGGACGATATGACCGATGAGGAAACCGTGCGAGCCGCCGGAAAAACGCCCATCGGTCAAGAGCGCGACACCCCCACCCAGACCGGCACCCACCAGGGCTGACGTGGGGGTCAACATTTCCGGCATACCCGGTCCGCCTTTCGGACCCTCGTAGCGAATGACCACGACATCGCCGTGTTTGATCTCCTGGCGTTCGAGCGCGTGCAGCATGTCCTCTTCCGAGTCGAAGACCTTGGCCGGTCCAGTGAAAACCAAACCTTCTTTGCCGGTGATTTTGCCCACCGCCCCGCCTGGTGCGAGATTGCCCTTGAGAATACAAATATGCCCCGTCTCTTTAATCGGACGCTCAACCGGCTGAATAATGTCCTGTTCTTCCGGGAGGCCGGGAATATCCCGCAGGTTTTCGGCCAGGGTCTTGCCCGTCACCGTGAGGCAGTCACCATGCAGCAGCCCTTCGTCCAGGAGGTACTGCATCACTGCCGGAGTGCCGCCGATATTATGCAGATCTTCCATCACGTACTTGCCGCTGGGCTTGAGGTCGGCCACATACGGCACGCGGTCACTCACCGCCTGGAAGTCGTCGATGG
>WTHD01000063.1 GCA_011523265.1 Candidatus Binatota bacterium | reverse complement strand
GACCGCATCCGCGCCGTGGGCCAAGGCAATGACGACATCTCCGCCGGAACGAATGCCGCCATCCAACAGGATGGTCATTGTGGAGTCCTTGAGTGCGGCCGCGACATCTTTCAGGATGTACAAGGTAGGGTAGACGCGGTCCATCTGGCGCCCGCCGTGGTTGGAGATGACAATGCCGTCCACGCCGTGTTCGGCCGCCAGCCGGGCATCTTCGACACACTGCACGCCCTTCATGAGGATGGGCTTATCCGTTCCCCAGATTTCCCGAATCCAGGGCAGATGTTCCCAGGTGACAACCGAAGTGCGCAGTTGCGCCCCAATGTCCGCGTAGGGCATCGGCTGGCCGTCGTCCAGAATGACGTTGCGGAACTGCATCATCCCGCCGTCCGCGTAAAAACTTTTCAGCCAGGAGAGATGGGGGATCATTTGCGGACCAAATTGCAGTTTCTGGAAGGGCGTGCCATTGATCGCCTGTGAGGCACCCAACCATTCGTGTTGGGCGCGATTCCCGGAGACTGCGGTATCAATGGTCAGTACAAGCGCGGAATAGCCGGCGTTTTTTGCCCGTTCGATACTGCGGGCGGCAACGTCTTTTCCGCCAATGAGATACAGTTGATACCAACACGGTCCTGGCGAGGCGGCGCGGACTTCTTCCAGGTCAGTCCCCGTCAGTGTGGAGAGCGTGCATATCGTTCCGGCTTCACCGACCGCCTTGGCAGCGACGGCTTCTCCGCGGGGCCAGAGCATGCGGGGACTGCCTATCGGAGCGGCGATAACCGGCAGCGCAATGGGGTGTCCCAGAATTTCAGTCCGCATCTCTACTGTGTCAAGCTGGACCGCACTTCTCGGCTTAAAGCGCTCTCTTTGAAAGGCTTCGACATTATCTCTGAGCGTGATTTCGTTATCGGCACCGCCACGATAATATTCTCTCACAATCGGTGGCACGCGCTGCTCCATCACCTGCCGGAGATGGTCTATGGTGACGCATTTTTCGACTGCTGTGGCCCAGCGCTTCGCACTTCTGGCATGCGCCCGCCGGAGGTAGGGTTGCAGCAGCCGCAGCCCGGCAGGGTGTTCGTTGAGAGCAGGGGGTTGCTCAAGATTCCGTTCGAGAGTCTGCGGATGAGTCATCGACACGATGCTCCTATTCCCCAATCTATCCAGGACGGGCGTATATGCTGCGGTTTTTTTGATTTCTGCCGGGAACACAAATTCCCAGGCATTTACTCCAAAATTCCAATTCTTTCTGTTCTGACTTTCCTAATAGCCATCCCGGGAGGTCGGATTAGCGGAGCGTAATCCGACCTCCGGTCCTCATAGAAATCCCTCTATTGTTGACGGTACTCAAGACTCGAGTACGGTACAAGGGAGGTCTCCCCCGGGCCTACGATAGTCGCGCTCAACCTTTGGGATAACTGGAAGGAGATCATATGGTCGGCACCATCCTTCTTATGGTTCACATCGCAGCAGGCTCGGTTGCGCTGCCGACGGCCGTTATTGCGCTGATAACGGCCAAGGGCGGCACTCATCATATAAGAGCCGGGCGGGTCTATGCTATCGCAATGACGGTGATCTTTATTACCGCGCTACCACTGGCGATACTCGGGTCCAACGTGTTCCTGTCGCTGATCGCTCTATTCAGTTTCTATCTGGTATTTGCCGGCTGGCGCTTTGCCCGGAACAGGCACGGGCGTGCCCAGCCGGTAGACTGGGCCGCGGTGGCAGTCATGGGGCTGACCGGGTTAGGGATGTGGAGCTACGGTGCTGTCCTTCTCCTGTCGGGTAGTGCTCAGTGGATAACGATGGCGGTATTTGGAAGCATCGCGGTGGCACTGAGTGCCGCTGACGCTCGTTTCCACACCGGTCGACGAGCGTCCGGCAAGCAGCGTATCGCCCGGCATCTCACGAATATGCTGGCGGGAACCATCGCAACCGTCACCGCGGTGTTAGTCGTCAACGTGAAGACCGACCCGGTATGGCTGGCCTGGATCCTGCCCACCATTGTGATAACTCCGCTGATAGTCTGGTGGAACGTGCGGATTGGGCGGGAGACGAAGAGACGGGAGACGCCAGGGTAACGCCGGTCAGTGTAGCCGCAAGGATAGCAAAGATTTTGGACCATTTGTCATAGTGAATCTATACTGAGGCGGAGGCCGATCCGAACTGCGGCATGACCCGCGTGGCGAACAGTTCCATTGAACGTTCGGACTGGGCCTGGGTCAGACTGCCCCAGGCGAACGACACCAGAATATAGTTGCAGCCGCTGGTCTCGAAGAAACGGGCAATCTCGTCCTGCACCCGGCTGGGAGAGCCGACGAGGGCGACATCCAGGCTGCGGGCGACCTGGAGGTCGGGGGTGAACAGGGTGTGGGCCACGCCGAAGTCGAGCCACAGCTTTTCAATATTGGCGTAGTAATCCTTATAGGCCGGTGTGGCGATGGCTTCGGCTTCCTGGTCCGTGTCCGCCACAAAAACATGGCGGAACGCGCCCATCCTTGGCGTTTCGACCTGGGGGTTGAGGTTGAGCGGATTGTCCCGGTTTTGCGACCACATCTCTTGGTACTGGGCGGTCAGCTCTTTGATTCCGCTGTTGGGTCCGCCGCTCGCCATATGCATGCCGCGCTCCGCGGCAAAGCGGAGGCCGTTCGCATTGATTACTCCGTACCAGAACGGCGGGTTGGGCGTTTGCTTGGGGTGCAGTTCCATCGGGACATCGGCACACTGGTAATACTTGCCTTCGTAGGTGAGCCGCTCCTGGTGCAGGCCGGTGGTGACCATCTCCAGGGCTTCCTCGAACATTGCCCGCGAGTGCAAAAACGGCACCTCAAAATAGGCCTGCTCAAACGGCGACACACCCCGCCCGACCCCGATTTCCAGGCGGCCGTTGCTCATATGGTCGAGCATGCAGATTTCACTGATCAGCCGCAGCGGATGATACAGCGGCAGCAAATACACCAGCGGCCCCAAACGGATGCGCTTGGTGTGTTGGATGGCCGCCGACAGGAAGACACTCGGGGACGGGGCCATGCCCAGCGGCGTGGCGTGGTGTTCGGCCAGGTGATAGCCGTAAAAACTGGCTTCGTCAGCCATCTTGAGGAGTCGCATGCGGCCGTCGTACAATTCGCCCAGCGAGTCCGCCCTGCGCTCCAGGTGATCAAAGATGCCAAACGCAACATCACTCATACCGGAGACCTTCTTGGGTCCTAGCCCATCCGAGGCAGCACCTGGTCCGTGAACTGGAGAAAGCTGTCATGACTCAGTGGCGCGCCGATGATGTAGTCCAGATGGATTTCTTCGTGCAGGCGCGCGAGTTCGTCTCTGACCTTGTCCGGCGTGCCGTGAATGACGACTTCGTCAACATAGCGCTGGACCGGGTCGCCAGTCCCGTACATCTCGGGCGGCACATAGGTATCCACCAGCCATTTGGCTCCCTGACGGGCGACTTCGGTGGCCTTTTCCTGGGTGGCGGCAATGGCCAGGAGACGCGCCATGGGTATCTGACGGCCCTCAATGGAATAGCCGTGGCGGGCGAGCGTATCCCGGTACAATTCCCATTTATGGCCCAGTTCCCCATGGGTGGCGTGCGGGTCCATGAGAATCGAATGGCCAACCGAAGCGGCCCACTCAATGGCTGACGGCGAAGAGGCCGCGGCCCACACGGGTGGGTGCGGTTTTTGCAGGGGCTTGGGCAGAACTTCGACATTCTCGAAGGAGAAAAACTGGCCCGTATAGGTCAGGCGATCAGTGGTCCAGGCTTTAAGCACAATGTCTACGGTTTCCCGAAAGCGGGCCTGGCTCTCCCCGACGGGTACGCCGAAGGCTTGGAACTCCTTCAGGTCAAAGCCGCGCCCAGCTCCCCAGTTCACCCGGCCGCCGGACAGCGTATCGAGCAGCGCGATTTCCTCGGCCAGGCGAAGCGGGTGGTAGAAGCCGGCCAGGCACACTCCGGCCCCGATCCGCAGATGCTTGGTCCGGGCCGCGGCATACGTCCCGATGACCGGGATCGACGGGCAGACGCTATAGTCGTTAAAATGGTGCTCGGTCAGCCAGACCGCATCATAGCCGTTTTGATCCATGATCTGGATACGTTCCAAACCACGTTGATACACCGTCGCAATCTCAGTCCGCCGTCCCGGCCAGCTAAAGAATTGAAGGATGCCAAATTTCACACGGTTCTCCTCGGCGTCGGTTGATTCAGTATAGCGGGATTGCGGTGGAAGTCTGCCCCCTCCTGGGTGCCAGCGTCTTTCTTCAACCGGGCTTGACGTTAACTGTCCGTTCGGTTAATTACTGCCCGTTATGGCCCGTCCCATCAAAACAGCTTCGTCGCCGGACTACCGCGCCAAGATTGGAACGGTTGCCGAAGCGCTGTTTGCCGAGCGTGGTTTTGACGGCACCTCGATTCGGGAGATTGCCGAGCACACTGGCGCGACCAAGGCCCTCATCTATCACTATTACGACAACAAAGAAGCGCTGTATCAGACGCTACTTGAGGACGCGGTGAGCGGAGTGGTCACGCAGATTGAGGTCATTGCCGTGGACGGGACCGAACCCGAGGCACAGCTTCGCGCCGTGGTACAGGTATTCATTGACGCCTATCATGACGCGCCGCACCGGTTTCAGATGGTGCAGCGCACCATTGACGACCATCATGCAGTTGCCGCGGTGCTGGCCGAGCGCTGGTTTTCACGGGCGCACCGCGCCTTACAGAATATTGTGGCGCGCGGCGTACGTCGGGGCGATCTGAAGCCGTTGCCGGTCCAGATGGTCCCGTTGGCCATTATTGGCCTTGTTATTCACACCCTGCGTGGACAGAAACTCGTGGGCCATGTGGACCCGAAGCTGTCCGGCGAGCAGGTGCTGACCGCCTTGCCGGACCTGGTTCTAGCCCTGCTCACCGCTGACTCTGGCCAGACAAAAACCAAACCGAGAGGTGCATCTGCGTCTCGGAAACGCGCCCCGAGTCAGACCGTACGCAGCGCCAGGAGTGCCCCGGCAGGATAGAGGAACACTGAATGGAATCCATTTTTCGCACTATCATCCGTCTTCGTTTTCTGGTTATTGCGACCATTCTGGGAGTGACGATAGTCGCGGCCATGCAGCTCCAATACCTGCGCTTCGAGAGCGACGCCGAATCCATGATCCCCCCCAATGATCCGGTCCTGCACTACAACGACGTGGTGGAAGAGCGCTTTGGGATGCTGGACCTCATCATCGTCGGCGTCCTGAACGACAACCCCCAGGAAAACGGGATCTTTAACCCGCGCACCCTGGGCATTGTCAAAGAGTTCTCCGAGAAAATTGCGCTCCTGCCCGGCATCAAAGCCGTCCGGGATGAAGACGTGACCAGCGTGGCCACCATGGATAATATCACCGGCACCAGCGACGGTATGGCGGTTGATCCGTTCATGGAAGAGCCGCCGCGCTCGGCCGAAGCCTTGGCCGCGCTGAAGGACGCCTTGTTTGACAACGCCATGTTCGTGGACTGGGTAGTATCGCGCGAGGGCACCGGCCTACTCATTATGGCCCGGATGGAATCGTCCGAGGGGACGCTTGAGGGGGTCGCTCGACGGTCGGCGATCTACCGTACCATTCGGGACATGATCCGCGAAAAAGAGGCGGCCGGCGTGCCCGAGCAGTTCCATATCGCCGGTCGCGGCGCTATGGAGGTGACCTTCTCCGAGGACGGACGGAGCGACATGGAACGCTTCATGCCGCTGATCCTGTGTATTGTCCTCGGAACTCTCTATTTGACTTATCGTAGTCTGCGCGGCGTCCTCCTGCCGTTTGCCGTGGTGATCATCTCGGTGATCTGGAGCATGGGCCTGATGGCCTGGGTCGAGGTTCCCATGTATTTTATCTCGACCATGATGCCGGTCACGCTGATGGCGATTGGTGTGGCCTACGGCATTCATATTCTCAGCCGCTACTATGACGAAATCCTCAGTCAAGCCGAACCGGACGCCGAGGCGGCCGTTATGGCGGCCATGGGGGAAATGTGGAAGCCGGTGGTGTTCACGGCCCTGACGACCGCGGCCGGTTTTCTGTCCTTTCTGACCGCGGCCATGGTGCCCATCCGTTACTTCGGCGTGTTTACCTCGGTCGGGGTTCTGGCGGCGATGGTGGTCTCGCTGACTTTTTTCCCGGCCGTCCTGAGCCTGCTGTCGCCCACCGCCAGCCGGAGTTTGCGCAACCAGATGAGCCGCAGTAAAGACCTGGCCGCCACCGGCTGGGCCGCACGAACCCTGTCCAGCCTGGGTCGGGGGGTGGCCCGGCGTCCACTCCTGGTGTGGAGCATTGCTGTCGGTACTATGTTCACCTGTCTGATCGGCCTTCAGCGCCTCTACATTGATTCGTCATGGATTGATGTGTTCCACCAGCAGAGTCCGGTCCGCATTGGCGACGAAGTTCTGCGGGAGAAGTTTCAGGGCACGTTGCCGATCTATGTGGCCATCGAGGGCCACGAGCCCGACCTGCTCAAAGACCCGGACCTGCTCGATAAGCTCGACCGTTTGCAAGCCGCGGTTGAACAAGACCCGATTGTGGGTGGCTCGCTGTCCATTGCCGAGTTCATCAAACGCATGCACCGGGTCATGAACGAGGATCGCAAGGAGATGGAGGTCATTCCCGACTCGCGCGACCTGATCGCCCAATACCTGCTGTTGTACTCGTTCTCCGGAGACCCGGACGATTTTGATGAGGTGGTCGATTACGACTACCAGCACGCCAACGTGTCGTTCTTTCTGCGCTCGGATCACAGCGCCGATATCGAGCGCGTGATCGACCGGATTCAGGACTTTGCGGTCCAGGAATTCGGACTGGCCGAGGGGAACGGTGGCCAGTCCGGCGACCACGATCCGCTGACGGTGCGCTTCGGGCGCTGGTTGGCCGGTATCACGCCCACAGTCGTTGGCTGGGAGACCACAAGCGGGTTCTGGATCGGCTTTGCCGGACAGGGCTATATGAGCAACCGCTTCAGCGAGCTGGTCGTGTCCGGTCAGTTGACCAGCCTGGTCACCTCGCTGCTGGCGGTATTCCTGCTCACCACCTGTATGTTCCGCTCCGTGGTTGCCGGGCTGATCAACATCATCCCCATCAGTTCGGTGATGGTGTTCAGCTTCGGCCTCATGGGAGTGCTGGGCATTCCCCTCGAAGTGGGAAAATCCATGACCGCCTCCATGGTGATCGGCATCGGGATCGACTACACCATCCACTTTCTCAATAAATATCAACTGAAAACCAGAGACGGCCTGGTCGACCCGGAGGCCATTACCGTGGCCACCATGGCCACCTCGGGCAAAGCCATTTTCTTTAATGCGGCCGTAGTGATTGGGGGCTTCCTGGTCTTTCTGACCTCCAACTTCAAGCCCAATTTCTATCTCGGAGCGATGATGGCGCTGAATATGGGTGCCTGCCTGCTGGCCTCCATGACGCTTCTGCCAGCCATCCTCAACACCTTCAAGCCGCGTTTTGTGTATGGAACAGCGCCGGCGTCCGCTTCATCGCCGAGAACGGACTACGCGGTTTCACCCCTACAAGAGAAGGAGACAGTATGAAGACCATCGGGTTATGGATCGGATTTGGATTGTTTGTGCTGAGTGCGACGCCGTTTGCGGATGCACAGGAAATCCCTGGGGAGCCCAGCGGGCGGGAGATTGCCGTCATGGTTGACGAGCGTGAGGACGGCGACGATCAGATCTCCGAGGCCGTCTGGACGCTGACCAATAGCAGGGGCAAGACGCGCAAGCGCCATACCCTGCGCTACTGGAAAGACTATGAGGGCCAGGATGGGCTGTCGAGCAAGTCCTTCATCTATTTTGAGTCCCCACCCGATGTCAAAGACACCACCTTTCTCAACTGGTCGCAGGAGGACGCCGAGGCCGACGACGACCAGTGGATCTATCTGCCGGCCCTGCGCAAGGTGCGCCGGATTGCCTCCGGCGATAAGGAAAACTCCTTTATGGGCAGCGATATGATCTACGACGACATGGCGGACCGGGAGGTCGAGGAAGACACGCATAAACTGCTGCGTGTCGAGCAGAACAACGGCACCAAGCTCTACGTCCTGGAGTCCGTACCCACCAAGGAGAATTACATCTACAGCAAAAAACTCCGCTGGATAAACGCCGAGACCCTGACCGAGCCCAGAATTGAGTTCTACGACCGCAAAGACCGCCTGCTCAAAATCCTGACAACAGAGTGGGAGGAGACCGACGGGATTTGGAACTGGAAGCGGATCGTGGTGGAAAATCAACTGACCGGACATAAGACCGAGGTTGATTTTAGCAACGTGCGGTTCAATCAGGGTCTCAAAGAGTCGATTTTTACCGAACGGTCGCTGCGCAAGGGCGCGCCCTAGATTGTTCTCTGTATGAGCAGCACGCCCACGAGGCAGAAGGCCTGGGTTTTTAGCCTTATCGCGATCCTGTGGATTGGGGTAGGAACATCTTCCGCCCAAGCCGCCTCTCCCTCGGTCCTGCGTCTCCACAAGGTCCATCTGACTGCCGACGGGAGTCAGCGACAGGTGGTGCTGCAATTCTCCCAAGCACCGAGTGCCATCCACGCCTTTCCGCTTTCGACCCCAACCCGTCTCGTGATCGACGTCATCGGGCCGGTTCTGCCACATCCCTCAGCGGCCTATCCGGCCAAGGATACGCTCTTGCGTCGTGTGCGAGTGGGTGCCCACCCGCAACATCTGCGTTTTGTGCTTGACCTCAAAGGCGAGAAACTGCCGGCATTTAGCGTAGAGCAACAGGGCAATCAGGTGAGGGCGGTGCTCCAGACGCCGGACCGGCCGACCCCGGAGCTGAGAGCGCAGATTCTGTTTGAAAGTCCTGAGGTCAATAGCTTCGTCCAATCGATCCCACCGCCGTCCGATCCCTCTACGCAGCAGGCCAAAGCTGTACCGCCACCGCCGGCTCCGAAAACGGAGGTCGCGTCAACAGCACCCAGGGGCACCGCGGCCAGTCGGCAGAGTGCTGGACGTGCTACTCCGGCCACCCGACGGCCCGCGCGTGAGCCGCAACCCGGCTTGTTTGAGACCCTGCGGGACCGCTTGGACGTGACCGGTTATGTCAAAAACGAAACCGCGCTTCGGCTCCACTCTCCGCATCAACTCTCAAAGTCTCAGAATTGGCTCCAGGCCGAGATTGAGTTTGAGCTGACCGATTGGGCCGAACTCACCATCCTCGGGCGGTCGATGTTTGATCCGGTCAATCATCTGGAGACCGACATCGAGGATTTCCGAACCTCGCCTATTGATCGCTTGGAGGGCGGCGATTCGTTTCAGGCCGAGCTGCGCGAGCTGTATCTCGACGTGCTCTACGACGATTTTGATATCCGTCTGGGCCGGCAACAGATCGTGTGGGGCGAGTCCATCGGCTTGCGCATCCTGGATGTGATCAACCCGCAGGATTTTCGCGAATTTATTCTGAACGACTTTATTGATGCCCGCATCCCGCTATGGGGCCTGCGAGTGGACTACACGCTGAGCGACTGGACGTTTGAGGGCCTGTGGCTACCCGACTTCGAGGCCAACCGTCCGGCCGACCAAGGTAGCGAGTTTCAGTTTCGGAATGTTCCCGTTCAAGCGTTGCGCTCGGTGAATCAGCCTGAGGATTGGCGGCTGAGTGATTCTGAAGTTGGATTTCGAATCACGCGCTTTTTACGCAATATGGACCTGTCCGTGAATTATTTATATTCCTGGAGCGATTTCCCGGTTCCGTTCCTTGACCCAAATACGTTTCGCTTCGAGCCTCGGCATGAGCGCTTCCACCTGATCGGTGGCAGCTTCAATTACGCCTTTGACGTGTTTGTGATTCGCGGCGAGGGGGGGCTGAGACTCGGAGAGCATTTTGTGTCTGCCGACCTACCCAAAAGCTACTACAGTGTCCGGCAGCGCGAGTTCCTGTCTTATGTCTTAGGATTGGACTGGACGGTACACGATAATCTCATGGCGAACGTGCAGTTCTTTCAGAATGTGATTTTCAATGCGCCGGGCGACCTTGTTGGTGAGTCCGTTGAGAATGCGGTGTCGCTCTTCCTGCTGTCCGATTTTCTGCACGAAACCCTCCACCCTCAACTGTTGGTGCTGTACGGCATCAATTTTGGCGACCTGCTGATCCGCTCCCAGGTCCGGTACGATTTCTCGGACTACCTGTCCGCCACCATCGGGGTCGATCTCTTTACCGGCTCCCGCTCCGGATTTTTCGGCCAATTTGCCGCTCCCGTACGCGACCATGACCGGTATTGGACGGGACGGAACAGCCGACTCTTTCTTGAGGTCAAGCACTCGTTCGCGCTGTAAATGATGATCTAACAGGTATCGGGAGCTATCGGTGCCGCTGCTCTATACTTGTTCTTGTTGTGTTGGGTTGACTATCAACTCAACGTTGAGTATAATATCAACATGAATAAGACTTTTGGAGCAATTCTTCGAGAGAAACGGCGCGCCACAGGTCTCAGTCAGAGAAAGCTCGCTGAGTCGGTTCAGGTGGATTTTTCATACATTAGTAAGATTGAAAACAACCGGCTACCTCCACCCTCAGGAGAGACAATCGTCCGGCTTGCAGAAGCCATTCAAGTTCCGGCCGAAGAGCTTCTCGCGGCAGCAAAAAAGATTCCTCATGCCGTAGGTGGCGAGATGGTTGGTGAACCATCGGCTCAACGATTTTTGCGCCTCGCGTCTACTATGAAGCTCTCTAATACAGAGTGGGAGACGCTTGTTGGAAAGCTCAAGCAATTGCGTGATCCAGATGACACCGATGGGGAACACTAATGAGAAGACTCTACTCCTATTCACGCCGAAACATACTTGATCGATGTTTACGGCAATATTTCTTCGATTACTATGCCAGTGCGAAGCAATGTCAAATTTCTGAAGAGTCGAAAGCGTACATCAGGAGGCTCAAGGCATTCTCAAACTGCGCACTCCTAGCCGGTGATATTCTACATCGTTTCGCTAAGCTCCATGTAGCTCGTGAGGATATATCTCCCGAGTGGCTCGAACGAACGGCCCTTGCGGCTTATGACGAGGCCATAGGGTTCGCGCGAGACCCAAAAGCTCATACTTCCTTGCTTCAAAACCGGTTCCCACCGAAAGAGCTCGTCGAGTTTTCGTACGCAGGTCTCGACGGCGAGAAGGCAGCTGACACTGCACGAAGGAGTCTCGAAACAGCACTACATAACTTGTTCTACGGAGATACCGTACACGTCCTGTTCGCATCATTAGAAGGATATGAGCTTTACCCTGAGAAGCGACTTTCGGGATTAAAGTGTAAGAATTGGTCAATCTCGGGACAAATAGACCTTCTCGCAGTGGGTAAACATCAGTGCAATGTGATCGATTGGAAGTTGGGTGGAAAAGAGCGCGGTGCGGATAGTCTTCAGCTTTATATTTACGGCTGGTTTGCTTCTGCCTTTGCCAAACTCGATAGGCAGACTGTCCATGTCCAACGAGTGTTTCTTCGAGATAATTTTGTTGAAGACCCGCAAACCATCGATGACGGAAACCATGTCGGGCACGCCCGTCTGCTCCAAGATATTGAGCTCATGGAAGAACTGCATGGCTACGGCTGCCAAGGTCGGGAGGAGGTGTTTCGAAAATGCAATCACGAAGGAATATGCCAACGCTGCAAGTACAAGACCCTGTGCCACAAGATACCGCTGGGGGAGAGATCTCTAGTAACCTCCGTATCGTCTCCGGTGACCGTATAGCCTGCCGTCTCTTACAAGTCTCAAGCGCTCACAGATCGGCCGATTTGCTAAGCGCGATATGCAGCAAGGTGCGCACTAAATATCAGTTAGCCGCAACGCCACTCTCTACTGAAGACTCTACGCTTATCGCGTTAGGAGACTCTTCTGCCCATTCTTTGGAGGTCTCAGGAGATGGTTGGAGAGCTCATGTCACAGATAAAGGACGACGAGACTTATCCTTCAACGAGTTTCGTGACCTGACCGTGTTAGCCGATCTTTTGGAGCGTGTGCTCGTTATCACATTCGAACAAATACCGCAGTATTGGAGGCTCTCCGCCTCTACGCGATATTGGTATGATGAGCGACCGGCTGCTTCTCAAGATGGCGTCGAGATGATTCGACGTATCTCATTCTCAACGATTGTTATTCCTGACGAAGGGATTGGAGTAGCGCTTGATTTTGGTCATTTATTCCAATCAGAAAAGACCTTGGACTTCTACTTTAATCCTACGCTCACAGAGTCTGAAGGGCAAAAAAGAGGAGAGGAGTTTGATCGGCTGCGAGGACGATCCGATAGGCGAAAGGGGACTCTTCTTTATAATATTGGCTCGCAGACTAGAAGTTCGTGCTACTTTACTGAGGCGGGACAAGGAGTGACGTGTGAACGTACTGGTCTTCTTGAGTTCGGTGGACAACGGTATGGATCACTCTATGAGTACTACCAAGTTAAGCGACCTCGTCTTGGTGTCCAGCCTGATGATGCGGCCGTCTATGTAAGCTTCCCCGGGATCAAGGGTGACAGGCCTGTTGCTGCACGTTTATTGCGTCTGAGAGTAAATCTCGATCCTCAAAAAATTCCTTCTTCTCTCCGTAGACGGATTCCAATTCCTCCAGACGTAAGAGAACAACTATCAAGTCAGTTGTGGAGACAGATCGCGGAAAGAGTCACCCGGAGAAGTAGCCTCTATCCATCCCCACATTTGTGGACTCCACCTGCGGAAAAACAAGAACTCCTCCCCTGCCCCACACTTATTTTTGGCCAGAACCACCATGTCCGAGGTCCCAAACAGTCTACAGTGAGAGCTTATCAAAGCTATTATCGCGAGCGTCGCGAAAGATTATTACGAGATGGACTTTTCGATTTTGATGAGACAGCAAGCCGCGATCTAATCCTTGTAACGCCTTCTGAGTCCTCGCGCTGGAGTTCAAAACTCCAAAATACTTTTGTCTCTGACCTTGTCGACCAAATAGATGATCTCGCTAAGAGACGTTTTCGAGCCAAAGTCCTTCGAGCAGAACGATGCGAAGAAATCGTTCAAGTACTAGAAAGCGAAAAGAAGTGCTTTGTGGCCCTTGTCTTCGACGACCGAGAGCGTGCCGCCTATAGTGTGCTGTCTCACGAACTCTCGGGATGGCGCCTGAAGCGTTTTACTCGACAGACAATAGAACGGGCTTGGCGTGAACGCGGCCGGGCTCGTTCGGAGGTTGAAGCCCGCAGAGCAGAACGAAGGTGGAATGACATGATGTTCCATTCTGCCATAGATATATTGGACCAGATGGGTGCAACCCCGTGGCGACTTACGGAATGGGAGTATGAAGCTTGCCTCGCTATCGATGTGAGCGAAGACCGACGTTACTTTGGTTTGTCTCTTCTCATCTGCCGTGATGAGATGCATTGGCCCTCATTCTACCGAGTCACCCGGACTTGGCCAAAAGGAGATCATCAGCACGAAACCATTCAGGCAGCTTTACTGGCCGATAAGATGGACCAATTGATAGCTGATCTTCAGAAGGTAGCAGATGGATTTGATCCGCTTGATTCCCTGTTGGTATTGCGCGATGGCCGGAATTATGGGGATGAAATCGAGGGTATCCAAGAAGCGTTGGAACGCTGGCAAGAGCGCGGGGCTTTATCACAAGAAGCATTTATCGATGTCGCCGCTCTTCTAAAACACAGCATAAAACACATCCGGACATGGCGACGCCACGGGAATCGCGTCACAAACGTTCTGGAGGGACAGGCCGTGTATTTAGATGAAGACACCGCAATACTCCATTGTACTGGAGAAGCTACCCTTGGGGGCCATGGGACCTCCGATCCATTGATAATTGAAGCACAGGACGATGGTGATATTCGTCGAATTGCACGGGGGGTGTTTGCTCTAAGCCAGCTAAACTATGCGAGTCCGACTAAGGCTCAAAGGGAGCCAGCCCCTATCAAAGAGCTTGATGCAAGTCTCAAAGATCGTATTGCGCATGACATGCGAGGGATTAAATAGTCGGGACAACAAGGAGGGCTCCTATGAGTCAGGAGTGGCTAGATATTCAGAGTTTTTTCGCAGATCATGAAGTGTTACGGGCCATCACAGACCTTTCTCTTGGAATCAAGTATGAACTTGCAGGAATCCAGGATGCTGATCGAGAGAAGCGGTTACTCACATCACGAGCAGTTCTCAGGGATTTTTTAAAACGGCTCGAAAAGATCGCTGTCCGTGCAGAATCCGATCAAGTACTTAGCCTTGATTATCGTTCTAAGGAACTCATCGATGCGTTTCAACTAGCGAGAAGTGACAGTACTAACTATCACTCGGTTCTCATGCGATCTGGAGCGCGTGCCGGCGTGGAATTGCTCGATGCATCTGATCGGCCGTCGAAAAAAGCCTTGCTCGAAAGTCTTGAAGAATTACGCCGGATCGTTACGCGCCATCAACAGGCTAGTCTATCGGCGATTGTAGAAGACTTCTAACAGTTCCATGCGACGACGATTGATCGAGACAAACCAAGACCTACACCAGCAACTCAGAGTGCTGAGGGGTTCCTTAAGT
>WTHD01000533.1:6863-14522 GCA_011523265.1 Candidatus Binatota bacterium | reverse complement strand
CTTTCCTGACTGGAGAGCGGAAGGGGTAGGAGACCCTCTACCCCATCCACTCCTCCATCCCGTTGACTGCACTGTTCTGCGCCAGTAGAAGGTTGCGGGCGAGGAACAGTGATGACACGCGGCGGCTGTCTCCATTCGTTACACCGGGCTGCACACAAAGCGGACTTCCGAGGCTTCACGCGTCGTGCCCTGTTGACCTGCCTGTTTGGGCTGGGTCTGGGCCTGCCGGTCTTTGACCGGGTGGCGAACGCGGCGAGAAAAAAAGATCCGCGCCGGTCGCGGCTGACACCCGGCGATCAACTGGTGTTCGCCTTTGGGGACCGGGCCGGGCAGGCCATCACACCTCAAGACATCTCGGTAGGCGAGCGACCGGAGTTCGCCTATCCCAAGGACCCGGCGACCGACACCGTGCGCAGCCGGTTTCGGCTCAATCAGGTTCTCCTGATCCGGTTGAAACTGGAAGAGTTGAGTGAAAAGACGCGCGTACGCTCATTGGACGGACTCGTGTGCTATTCGGCCGTGTGTACCCACACGGGTTGTGATGTGTCCGAATGGATCGGACCGACGCAGCAGCTTGTCTGTCCGTGTCACGCCTCGTTCTTTGACCCGAAAAACCATGGCCGCGTGGTCGGAGGTCCGGCGCCTAAGCCACTCGCGACCCTTCCATTAGAAGTGAGAGACGGGTTCCTGACGGTCAAAGGTCCGTTTATCGGTAAAATCGGTTTTCAGAAAAAGAAATAAGGATACGTCAGATGCGATACAGTACGTTCAGCCTCCTCACCAGTCTCCTCGTCAGTCTCTTCGGGTTTGCGCCCGCTCTGGTGAGCGCACAGCAGCAGGACTACACACCGGTGACCGCACAACGACTGTTGCAGCCCGAGCCTGAAAACTGGCTCATGTATCGCGGGACGTATAATAGCTGGGGCTATAGCCCCTTGGATCAGATTACGCCAGCTAATGTGGACAAGCTCGTTCCGGTCTGGACCTTTTCAACCGGCGTGACGGAAGGCCATCAAGCCCCACCGATCGTGAACAATGGTGTCATGTTCGTCACCTCCCCCGAAAATCAGGTCTTTGCCTTTAACGCCAAGACGGGCGATCTCTTGTGGCGCTATGAGCGCGAGTTACCCGAGGACCTGTTCCAGTTGCATCCGACCAATCGCGGCGTCGCCCTGTATGGTGACAAAGTCTACTTCGGGACGGTCGATACCTGTGTGGTCGCCCTGGATGCAAAAACGGGCGAAGTGGTCTGGGAGGAAGAGCTCGAAGACTATTTGGCCGGCTATTACATGACCCTGGCTCCCTTGGCGGTGAACGGTAAAATCCTTGTCGGCATGTCCGGTGGAGAGTTTGGTATCCGTGGTTTTATCCAGGCCCTGGATGCCGAGACCGGGAAATCCATCTGGAAAACTCATACCATTCCCGGACCGGGAGAGCCCGGCCACAAGAGTTGGGCGGGCGAGAGCTGGAAGACCGGCGGGGTGTCGATTTGGGTGACCGGCAGCTATGACCCGGACCTCAACCTGACCTTCTGGGGAACCGGGAATGCCGGCCCATTCATGGGCGAGGCCCGACCGGGGAACAATCTCTACTCGACTTCGGTCATCGCCTTGGACGCGGACAGCGGTAAGCTGAAAGCGCACCATCAATACCACTGGAACGGCTCATGGGATTGGGATGAAGTGTCCGCCCCGCTGTTGATCGACGTGAAAAAGGGCGATCGGACCTTTAAGAGTCTCGTACATCCCGCGCGCAACGGCTATCTGTGGACGCTGGAGCGCAGCGCGGACCAGATCAATTTTGTGGAAGCCCAGCCCTTTGTCCGCCAGAATGTCTTCAAAAGTATTGATCCTGAAACGGGCCGACCTGAATACGATACCACGAAGATTCCCGGCATCGGACGACGCGCCGAGTACTGCCCGTCCTCATGGGGCGGCAAGGACTGGCCACCGGCGGCGTATAATCCCAAGACCGGCCTGCTCTACGTTCCGGCCAACGAGAACCTATGCGGTGCGCTGACCGGTCGAAAAGAAACCTATCGACCCGGTCGGCTCTATATGGGCATCGCGTTTCCCGATGATTTCGAATTGCTGCCCCATCCGGACGCCAAAGACCATATTGGCGAGCTCCAGGCTTGGGATTTGAACGCGGGCAAGAAAGTCTGGACCTCTACCTTTAAGAGTCACAATTGGGGGCCGGTGCTCACAACCGGCGGCGGTCTTGTTTTTATGGGGGGGACCAATGATCGCTACTTTCGCGCCTTTGACGCCAAGACCGGCCAAGTCTTATGGCAGCAACGGACAAATTCCGGGGTAACAGGCGTTCCTACAACGTATCAGGTCGATGGGGTGCAGTATGTTGCCGTGCTGTCAGGCTGGGGCGTGGATGCAGAGCGGAAACAGGAGATGCTGAATACCTTCTACGGCACCAAGACGCACGTCCCGCAGGGCGGGGTGCTGTGGGTGTTCGCGGTTCGGGAGTAGCCCTCAACGTTCCCCATCAAAAAGCCGCTCACCGTTTCGCCAACGGAGGGTTGCGTCCGGCAGGTCGAGCGCGCGGAGTAAGGCCGCGTTGAGTTCATACGCTCCGCCATCAAGCTCAGCGTTCCGCGTGGCGTCACTCAGACCGTTCAGCACCGCATTCCCCATGACAAAAGCGAAGGTATCAACCGGCACTTCCGTTGTGGCCTGGCTTTGCCCGTAGGCCCGTTCGCACGCCTCAAGGCGAACGGAGTTCCAGCCGCGACATTTGAACGGACGGGCTTCATAGGCCATACATGTATCGTCCTGGAGCAGGGCGCAGGGGAGTCGCTTCTGGTCTGGTGAACTGCTCGTGCTCTGCTCGCACCGAGCTTCCAGCCTGCTCCGCACGGCTGCCAACTCCTCGGGCGTACAGTTGGCCCTGAGCCAGTCTGCCAGATAGACCACCTCGGCGGCGCTGGCCAACACAACCGGCAAATAACAACAAAAGGCACAGCCCGCTTTGCACGCACGACGATTACGATCGGGCGATTGGTCGATTCGGTCGTCCGCCCAGGCGTGCGCGGAGTTCACCAGGAGAGCTACGGACGCTGCCTTGTCATCACTGTTCAGGGCAGCAAGCGCCTCATGATACTGCGCCGCGTAGGCAATCAACTCTTCGCCTCCGGCCTGGGGCAGTCCGCGTTCACGGAGCTGTCCGATAAACTGTTGCACTTCCTGAGGCGAAGCAGCCTGTTGGAGTTGGCTCTTAATCTGGGCAATATCCAACCGTGGTGGAGACGTTTTCTCTGCTCCAGCCGGTTTCTTCTTTGTGGCCTTGGCTTGCCGTCGGCGTTCGGCGCGATTCATGTAGGACCCCGTTTATCCTCGGTCAGATTCAGATAAGGTCAGTTCTCCGCAGAATCAACCACAGAGACACTCGATACAGAAGGAGAGCTTTGTATGGACTGCTACGCGTGTCAACTGACTCAGGGTCAAAAAGACCTTTCGGGCGGACGCGTTCACCGTACGCAGCACTGGGTTGTCGAACACTGCACTGGACCACTCGGCGTTGGAACGCTTATCGTCAAACCCTTGCGGCACTGCCTGCATTTATGGGAACTCACCAGCCAGGAGACAGCAGAGATGGGACCGCTGCTTCACGAGGTGTCGCAGGTCGTTTCTGAACTTCTCCAACCAAGCCAAGTATACGTTTGCTTGTGGTCTCATGCTGGGTGGCAGCCGCAACATTTGCATTTCGTTGTACAGCCGAGTTGGGAGAACCTTAAGAATATTTCCGACAAGCCAGGGCCGTATCTCCAGGCAACAATGCTTCAGACGGGTGAGACACCCGACCGGGCTGCCGTCAAGCAGTTCTGTGAGGATGCACGCGGAGTCTTTCAAAAAAATAGGCCGCTTACCTTCTCACCACTACGATCTACCGGGAACTAACTTATCTAGCTCCATCATGGCGCGCTTATGATATATGAGGAGTCGCCCAGGGAAAGAGCGACTTCTTACACAGGATAAAATGTGAAATACCGTGTCAACGTTGACTTGGCGAACCAGACAAAAGCGGAGTTCTCTGATCTTATTGATGGTAAAGATGCGCGTCTGATCAATACAGTTGGCGCTTTTTCCTCCTTGTTTTTACTGGACCTCAGTACCTACACCAATCCGGTCCTGGTGCTGAAAACAGAGGAACCGGGTAGCAAACAGGTCCTCGCGTTTACGCACGATCGCGTGGAGTCTGTCTGCCATGACATGATTAATCATCTCATCAATGACTGTATTGTCATGGGCGCGGAGCCGCTCGCCGTTCAAGACCTGATTGTATGTGGCAAGCTTAACGGATCTACGGTTAAGCGTATTGTCGCCGCCTGTGCTGCTGCCTGCGAAGCGCAGGGTTGCGTACTGACAGGCGGAGAAACGTCAGAACAACCGGGAATACTGGACGCGGACAAATACATTCTCGGATCGAACATTATTGGTGTTGTCGAACGGGACCAGATTATTGACGGCTCCCACATTACCGTTGGCGACGTCGTTGTTGCCGTTCAATCATCCGGTCCGCATACCAATGGCTATACCCTTATCCGGGACCTGATAGCCCAAAACCCCGAACTCCTGGCTCAACAGATAGATGATCGTTCATTTCTTGACCTCGTCTTGGAACCACACCGCTGTTACTATCAAGCCCTCAAAGATCTTTTCCAGACGAATTTTATCACCGGCATGGCTCATATCACCGGAGGGGGGATACAAGAGAATCTTAATCGCATTCTCCCATCCGACTGTAACGCACTAATTGATCTCTCTACCTATCAAGTCAATCCAGTATTTGGTGTGATCAAACGGCGCGGACCGATCTCCGATGAACATATGCTTCGGACGTTCAACCTAGGAGTAGGAATCGCCGTCGTGTGTCAGCAATCCCACGCCGCCGAGGTCGTCTCGCACATCCAGGGTTGTGGCGAGTATGCCTATCCTATTGGAGAGATCGTTCCAGGCCAGGGCGAGGTCGTGTGTACGGGAGCGCTTCGGTATAGCACGTAGGACTAAGGAGAGAGGCCGTGAATGATACGTTTCAGGGTGGCTGTTACTGCGACGATGTCCGGTTTGAAGTCTCAGATATTTTTGATGCGGGCTATTGTCATTGCTCCATCTGTCGCCGACTCAGCGGAGCGCCGGCCATCGTTTGGGCGAGCGCCCCTGCTCACTCGTTTCGTCTTACTCAGGGCTCACCGTCGATGTTTCGTTCGTCCGAGAACTGGGAACGCTATTTCTGTTCAACCTGCGGTTGCGGTCTGTTCGGGCGTTATCGCGTTCCTCCAACGGACCAACAGGATTTCGTCTCTTTTAACCCTTGTATTCTTGACGATTCTGAAGCCGTTCGACCAACCGTCCACATTTGGTATGGTTCCAGGGTCCCGTATTTTGACACAACAGGTGACTTACCACGTTTTCCTGAAGGAACGATAAGTCATCCTAGCAAGCGCCCGTCGTGGCGTGCTCCAAGACAAGGCGGGACAAGGGAATGAGGCGGGGCGGTAACCGTCCTACGCTTGTCCGGTCTGCTGTGCCCACAGGCCGTCGGCCTGTTCCCAACCCACGACGGCCAGGGTATTACCGTCCTCATCAATAAATTGGAGCGGGCCGAGGAAGGTCATATAGAATTCACTGTCTTCAACAAAATTGGTCTGGTCGTGCCGGGCGTTACAGGCTTCGTAGCCATAGCCGACGGCCAGCGCTGTCGCCCCGCCATCGCCCGCACCCCCGCGGACTTCCATTTTCCCCTTGGTCAGGAAATATTCACCCGGCCCCACATGAATATGCCGTGCAAACGAAGAACCCTTCGGACAATCAAAAATCGCCGTCCAGGCGCCCATCTCGGGCGAGACGTGCAACAGCTTCCACCGAATGCCCCCAGCCGAGAATTCTCCGGGAAACGGCTGCCAGCCGACTGAGTCAACATGGACGTATTCGCCTTCGATTTTCTGTTTCATACCAAGACCCTCCTTCCGGGTTTGAGCCGCCTGTCTGACGTGCGCTGCATTCGATCCGGCCAACGCGGAACGTCAGCATCAGCCGGGGTGGTTATGCTCGGTCGGAGCCGGTGCTTCCCGGAGCTGTTCGTCAAAATCAAACGGGTGCTTATCATGACCGAATATCGGCTCAAGCTTCGGCTGTGACACGATCGCATGCAGAGGTCGCGCGACCAGCCGCTCAAGCAGATAGCCAACCGCGTGGAGCGGGTAGGATACAATCCGCAGCGGATGGGCATCCTCAAAATCATCATAGTTGTCACCGGCGACCGCCACCGGAGCCAAGAGCAGCACGGCTGCCGCCGTCACGATCGCTTGTTTCTTCCATGTCATGAGAGCCTGCCTCCTCTTCCGCAGAGCCTTCTTCACTCTGTGTACTCTACTCCTCTTGCGTTGAGCGCTCAATCTCTTTTCTGGCCTCCCGCCGGGCAACCGGACGACGATATTTCTTTTCATCCTCTTGCAGCCGGGCTGGTGGCGGGAGTTCTTTCCGTACCCGACGGAGCGCGTCGAGCGGAGACACGACCGCCGGTTTCTTTTTCTTTTGGGACATGACGGACTCTTCTCGATGCGGTCACACGAAAGACGGACACGCTCTCACAACGTTACACGGCCCGGCCCTTCTCCAGTATCCGTGCCGCATCCTTGGCAAAATACGTCAGGATGAGATCGGCCCCGGCGCGCTTGATGCTCGTCAGGGCTTCGAGCATGACGCGCTCCTCATCCAGCCAGCCGTTCAGGGCCGCAGCCTTGAGCATGGCGTATTCCCCACTCACATTATAGGCGGCGAGCGGATAACCGAATTTCTCCTTAGCGCGGCGGATAATGTCCAAATACGGCAACGCGGGTTTGACCATCACGATGTCCGCCCCTTCTTCAATATCAAGGGCAACCTCTCGGAGCGCTTCGTCTCCATTGGCCGGGTCCATCTGATAGGAGCGCCGGTCCCCGAATTGAGGCGTCGATTCCGCCGCCTCGCGAAAAGGACCGTAAAAGCCGGAGGCAAATTTAGCCGCATAGGCCATAATCGGAATATGCGGAAAGCCCTCCCGGTCGAGCGCCTGACGGATGGCTCCGACCCGGCCGTCCATCATGTCAGACGGTGCCACCATGTCCGCCCCGGCCCGGACGTGCGAGAGCGACTCTTTCACCAGGAGCTCAAGCGTGGCGTCATTCTCGACGTCATTGCCTTTGATCAGGCCACAATGCCCGTGGTCGGTGTACTCACACAAGCAGACGTCGGTAATCAGCGTGAGTCCGGACACTTCTTCCTTGAGCGCGCGTAAGGCGCGTTGGATAATCCCGTTATCGTCATAGGCGTCAGAGCCGACCGCGTCCTTTTCATCCGGGATACCAAATAAGATCACCCCGGGAATCCCGAGGTCTCGAATCCGCCGACACTCTTCTACGGCCCGATCAACCGAGAGTTGGGCAACACCGGGCATCGACCCGATCGGGTTTTCCACCCGCGTACCGGGCACGATGAACAGCGGCATAATCAGGTCATCAACCCGCAGATGTGTTTCTCTCGTCATCCGACGCAGATTCTCGTTGCGTCGCAGGCGGCGTGGCCGATGAAGGGGAAAAGACATAACGTGGAACTCCAATCACCCTATTGTATTATGCTCTGTACGGAAATATGCAACGATGGCCTC
>WTHD01000533.1:0-6763 GCA_011523265.1 Candidatus Binatota bacterium | reverse complement strand
ACTCCAATCACCCTATTGTATTATGCTCTGTACGGAAATATGCAACGATGGCCTCAACAAAAGCGGGAATCGTATAAGCTGACGGCTGGACCGCCACAGTCAATCCGTACTCCTGGGCAGTCGCGGCGGTGATCGGCCCAATACAGCCGATCTGAGCCTGACCCAGTAAGATGGCACTGTCTTCTCCAGACAGGCACTCCATAAAGTTTCGGACCGTACTGGGGCTGGTAAACGTCAGCAGATCAACCTGCCCGGCGCGCAGCATATCACGCAGGGTTTCGTCCCGGTCCTGGGGCCGGGTGGTGCGGTAGATGGCGATCTCGTCAACCTGTGCGCCGGACGCGCGCAGCTCCTGGGGTAAAATGGCTCGTGCTTCGGCAGCGCGGGGCAGCAGGATGCGTTGCGCCTTTTCTGCCTGGAGCACCTGTATGAGCGCCTCTGCCCGATATTCGTGTGGCATGGCATCAACCCGGAGGTGGCGGGCCTGGATCGAACGCGCGGTTTCCGGCCCAATCGCGGCAATACGGATATCTCCCAGGCTGCGGATGTCTCGCTGCCGGGCTTGCAAACGCTCAAAAAAATAGCGCACACCATTCACGCTCGTAAAGACGAGCCAGTCATAATCTGCCAGGGCATCCAGGGCAGCATCCAGGGCGGCAGAGGACTCCGGCGGCACCGTTTCGATCAGCGGAAAACGAAAGACCTCCGCCCCGTGCTGTTCAAGCAGGTCGGCAAAACCGCTCGCCTGAATCCGAGGACGGGTAACCACAATGCGTTTGCCAAAGAGGGGTTTTGATTCAAACCATTGCAGCCGGTCGCGGAGTCGGACCACGTTGCCAACAACAATAACGGCGGGTGGTTCAAAGCCTCGGGCGGCGGCCTGCTCGGCAATACGCCCAACCGTTCCGGTGAGCACTTCCTGGTCAGCTTTTGTTCCCCATCGAATCAGCGCGATCGGGGTCTCGGCCGGCAGGCCGAACTCCATCAGACGGTGCATATTGTTTTGCAGTTGCCGCGTCCCCATCAGGAAAACCAGGGTTCCACCCACTCCGGCCAGGGTGGCCCAATTGAGATGGGGTGCGGTTTCCCACACCTCTTTATGCCCGGAGACGATCGCCACCGCGGAGGCGTGGTCGCGGTGGGTCAAGGGAATGCCGGCATAGGCGGGCACGGCCGTAGCCGAGGAGACGCCGGGAACAATTTCAAACGGAATACTGGCCGCGACCAGTTCCTCTGCCTCTTCACCGCCTCTACCGAACAGCAGAGGGTCACCGCCCTTGAGTCGAGCGACGACTTTGCCGTTTGCAGCATGCTCACGCATCAGTTCATGAATGGTTTGCTGCGAAACGGCTTGGCTCCCTCCCCGTTTTCCGGCGTAGAGCAGGGTGGCTTCGGGCCGGACATAATCCAGTAGGCGGATATCGACCAGATAGTCGTAGATGATAACATCAGCCTCCTCGAGGCAGCGTTTGCCTTTAAGGGTCAGCAGTCCGGGGTCGCCCGGCCCCGCTCCAACCAAGTATACCTTCCCAGTCGGCATACCCGCTCCCCTCAACCTTCCTGCTCCAACCGTACGAGGATTTCGTTCCCGCCCTGAGCCAACAGGCGCTCGGCAAGCCTGATACCCAGTTGCTCGGCGGTTTCGGCAGGACCGTGTTCCTGCCCACGCAGCACGATTTGTCCGTCCGGGCTGGCGATCAGGGCCACAAGCGTGACACCTTCAGCCCGGACGGTGGCCTGGGCCGCGAGTGGTGTGCGACAACTGCCACCCATCCGACCCAAGAACGCCCGCTCAGCCGTGACGGCCAGCGCGGTTTCAACATGATGCAGCGGCCGGAGGAATGCTCCAATATCGGCGTCGTCGCACGTTTCAATGCCGAGTGCCCCCTGTCCGACGGCGGGGACAAAGATCTGCTCATCCAGGATATGGCTCCGTGCGGGCATGAGGCCGAGTCGCTTGAGGCCGGCCGCAGCCAGAATCGTCGCATCGACCTCTCCGTCGCGCTGTTTACGCAGCCGGGTCTCGACATTGCCGCGCAGCATTGCGATGTGAAGATCGGGCCGGAGATGCAGCAGTAAAGCCTGACGGCGCAGGCTACTCGTCCCGACCCGGGTGCCCGCAGGCAGCTCGTCCAGGGTTTCCCCGTTGGACGCGATCAGGACATCCCGCGGATCTTCCCGTCGTGGGATCACACTCAGTGAGAGTCCGGCAGGCAAGACGGCCGGCACATCTTTGACCGAGTGGACCGCCAGATCAACCCGGCCCGCCTGCAGCGCCTCTTCAATTTCCTTGACAAACAGCCCTTTGCCGCCAATCCGGGACAAAGAGATATTCTGGAACCTGTCACCCGAAGTTTTGACGGGAACCAGCTCAACCCTGAGGGCCGGCCACTGCTGCTCCAGCCGGTCTTTCACCCACTGCGCCTGCCACAGCGCAAGGGGGCTGCTTCTCGTTCCGATCCGGATGATTGTGCGCATGACCTACGAGCGGCTATTGCCTATTCTTCGTGGGCATCAAGACCGAATATTTGACGAATGACGTGAGGCGAGGCGATCTCTTTAGCGTATTCAGCTTCACGCTTGACACTGTTGTGGTGGCGCTGTTTGAGATACGCGAGAGGGGGATGGAGGAGTTTGTTCGTCAGGGAGCGGGTGAGAGCTTCAATCGATTCCCTTGCCTGCGGTGAGAGATCGGCAAGTCCGGCCAGAGTCCTTTCCACTTCGCGCGAGCGGATCGTCTCGGCCTGTTCTCTGAGCGCCACAATCGTGGGGGTCACCTCCTGGTTGACAAACCAGCGCCAGAATTTTTCCACTTCCTCGGCCACGATGGCTTCGGCCTTGACCGCCTCAATTTTGCGCTCTCCTCTATTATCTTCAACCACCTGCTCCATATCATCGATGTCATACAAAAAGACGTTATCCAGACTGTTCAGACGCGGATCAAAGTTGCGCGGCACCCCCAGGTCGATCAGAAACATGGGGCTGCGTTTGCGCTCTTCAAGCGCCTCTTCGACCATGCCGGAATGCAGGATATAGTGCGGGCTGCTGGCAGAGCCTATCACCACGTCGGTGAGGTGGAGGTGTTTGTCCAGCTGATCAAACGGCACGACGGTTCCATTGCAGGTCCGGGCGAGTTCAACCGCGCGGCGAAAGGTGCGATTGGTCACCATGATGGTGCCGACCCCGCGTCCGCGTAGATGGCGAACGGCTTGTTCGCCCATCTCGCCCACACCAATGACCATGGCGGTCTTGTCCTCCAGGCGGTCAAAAATCGTACAGGCCAGATCAACGGCCGCCGAGCTCACCGACACCGCTTTGGCCGCAATGCTGGTCTCGGTTCGCACCCGTTTGGCAACCGAGAACGACTTGTGAAAACAGCGGTGCAACACCGTTCCCAAGGTGCCGAGCGCGGAAGACGTGTTATAGGCGTCTTTTACCTGACCCAGAATCTGAGGCTCGCCGACCACCAGAGAATCGAGACTTGAGGCAACGCGAAACAGGTGACTGACCGCCTCCTGATTGACATGGGTGTAGAGGTAGGGCGCAAAGCGGGGCAGCGCCACGCGCTGTTCCTCGGCTAAAAACGTGCAAATCTTCTCATTCGCCGCATTCAGATTCGGTGTATGGGCAACCACCTCAACGCGGTTACAGGTGGAGAGAATGGCCCCCTCTCGGATGGTCTCCGTATCCACGAGCCGCGGTAAAGACGCATCCAGCGCGCCGTCACTGAAAGCGAGCTGCTCCCGGAGTTCGACCGGCGTGGTCTGGTGGTTGAGGCCGACCACCATGAGCGAGGAGGCCGGCTGGACAAGACTAGCCAAACTGACCTCCATGTCGTCCGGGGAAAAACTGGACCCCGACAAAGGAAACCACCAGCACGGCAAAGCAGACAATCGTCAACGTTGCCGCCCGCCGGCCACGCCAGCCGGCACTCCGGTAGTGGAGCAGCAACGCATAGAAAATCCAGGTCAGCACGGACAAGATGAGCCGGGGCTCCCATATCCAGAAGTGTTCCCAGGCATACCCGGCCCAGACCGCACCGCTTAACAGCCCGAGGGTCAAGAGTAAAAAGCCCCAGGCCAGGGAACGGTAGTTCAAATGATCGAGCGTTTCCAGCGAGGGCAGACGGCGTAGCAACGAAGAGGCTTTTTTCTGTTTGAGGTGCTTTTCCTGGACCAGATAGACCAGGCTGGCACTACAGGCGACGACAAAGACGGCATACCCGAGATAGGCGGCAGTCACATGAATGGGCAGCCAAGCGCTTTGCAGCGTCGGCGGCAACGCTCCCGCCTGGGTGTAAAAGACATAGACGCCGAGGGTCAGGATAAAGCCGATGGGACTCACAATAGCGCCTAAAATGGAAACGGGCAGCCGCCATTGTACCAGCAACCCCATTGCCGCAGTGAGACAGGCAAAAAAGGAGAGGGCCTCATACACGTCTGTAACCGCAAAATAGCCCACCGTGAGAGACCGGACTGCAATAGCGCTGGCATGGCACACACAGGCGGCCAGCAAGCAACTCGGCGCTACCGTCCGCACGACGGGTCGAACGGAAAACAGACCGACAATAAAGCTCACCGTGCTGAGCAGGTATAACAGCAGGGTCAGTGTCAGCAGCCAGACTTCCATACACTCACTCACCACGAAAAGGCGAGACGCTCCAGGGTATACGCCTCCCCCAGCGTCCGCTGTAGGAGTGCATCTAATTTATCGGTTTGGCGAGCTCGAAGATAGTCCAGCAAGGGAGATTCGGCCAGGCTGGTCAATAGGCACTGGCGGTCTTTCGCGCTGCATTGTTCGTGCATCAGGCGTTCACGGATACGGCGCAACAATCGGAGCGCCACCGCATATTCCGGCCCGAATTGCTCGGTCAGGTCTTGCCGAATATTTTTTGCCAGGGCAGGACTTGCCCCATTGGTTGAAACCGCAATCGTCAGGTCGCCCCGTTGCACCACTGCCGGCACGATAAACGAGCACAACGCAGGCTGATCGACGATATTGCACAAGATATTGGCCCGTTTGGCATCCGCGGCAATCTGCCGCTGTAAAGCGGAGTCATCCGTGGCGGCAATCACCAGCGAAACAGCGTCAAGATCCTCCCGTTGATAGGGGCGTTGCTGAACTGTCAACCGACCGGCGGCTTCAAGGGCGCGCAGAGCGGCTGTCAGCTCAGGGCTGATAAGCGTCACCTCCCCGCCGGCCGCAAGCAACGCCTCCACCTTGCGCTCGGCAATCGTCCCCCCACCAATGACCAGACAGCGTGCCTTGTCCAAATCGAGAAAAACAGGGTAATAGCCCACACGGCCCTCCCTCTCGTATCCGGCTCAAATCGTAGCATACCGATGAGAGGTGGGGGAATCGGAGCACCGTCTGCGAACTTGACGAAGGTGAAGATGACTCATAATGTGACTCGGAATGAGTCATCTTTGAAGCAAGATGGTAGAGAATATACACAATGAAACAATTAACGATTCGTGGATTCGACTCCGCCCTCCAGCGACATTTACACAAGCTGGCCCAAGAGGAAGGCCTCTCCCTCAATAAGGCAGCGCTGCTGCTGCTCAGACGTGGAGCGGGGCTTGATTCTCCAAAGCAGAGTGCAAACACGGTGGGGGACACATTAGACCATCTCATTGGGACCTGGTCTCAAGAAGAGGAAGAGGCGTTTCTACACACGCTCGCTCCACTTGAGCAGCGGCCGACAGTGGCTCAATCATGACAAAAAAGAGGACCGAATACAGCAGGGTTACTCTTCAGCCCGTTGGAATACGCAACACCTGGCCGATTTGCAGGCGTCTGACGTTCTTCACGCCATTCAGACGCTTCAGAATGGACACCTTTGTGCCGTAGCGCCGGGCAATGCTACCGAGCGTTTGGCCACGCCGGACCCGGTGTTTGACATACCGTGCTTTGGCTTTACCGGGGGAGTCGGCCGAGACGCGCAGTTTTTTCCCGACCCGTATCAGTGCGGCGTTTTTGATGCCGTTGAGCCGTTGGAGCGCCGCCACGGTTGTGTTGTAGCGCTGGGCGATCTTTCCGAGCGATTCTCCCCGACGCACGATATGCGTCCCGTCCTGCGAGGCAGCCTGCACCACCTGGACGGACCGGGCTGCCGGCCGTCGGCCCTTCCCTCTCAGAGGGACGCGCAGACGTTGTCCGATGCGGATGAAATGCGCGCTTCTGAGTCCGTTCAGGCGTTGCAGGGTCCGAGCGCTCGTCCCGTAGCGCTGCGCAATACCGCCCAGCGTCTGCCCGCGCCGGACCTTATGAAAAGCAAAGGCAGCGGCCTGTCGATCGGCCTTGGCCCGAGGGCTGAGCGCGGCGTAACGCCGGTCGAAGTCTTTCCGCGTACCAGCCGGGATACGCAAACGGCGGCCGCGTGGGACGTGGAGTTTACCGTTCCGAATCAGTGACCCAAAGGCCGGGTTGAGCGCCACTAACCGCTCGGTACTGGTGTTGGCAGCTCTGGCCAGATTTTCGAGGGAAACAAAATGCGCCAACTCGACTTCGTCATACCGGAGGAGAGGGTCGCGTTTGATGGGACCGAAGTATTTGGCGCTGTTTTTCTCAACCTCAATGGCCGCCAGTAACTCGGCATAAAAGTTCCGCGAAGCAAACCCGAACGTCCGGCTTTTATAGCGGCGGATAATAGGAACAATATCGCGCGTGCCGACTTTCCGGACGGCGCGCGCCATGCCGGCCGGGCCATGGTTATAGGCCGTGACCGCCAGCGGCCAGGTTTGCAACCTGTCATAATTTGACT
>WTHD01000505.1 GCA_011523265.1 Candidatus Binatota bacterium | reverse complement strand
CATACCAAGGATGATTTTTCCTTCCGAGCCATCCCTAAGGATGTCACAACCTCGGACCTGCGGACCGCTCATTTTGCCTACGACCAGACCGATGCTCGGCATGATCCCAACGTCGTCTTCCCGATTGATACGCTCCGCCGCTTAGAAAAAGAGGGCGTCATCGGTGAGCTAGCCGACCATGCCTTTACCTTTATGGGCGGTATTTATTCGACTCGGAAAGTCCGTGAGGCATTAGCTCCGCAATTGACCGAACAGTTGAAGGCCGAACGTGTGGATGTGGCTTTGCTGGTCCCCGTTTGACCGGTGTGTCATCAGTCCGTGGGACTGATTGCCCGTAGTGCTGAGGCCGCCGGTATCCCGACATTATGCATGGGGAGCGCGCTGGATATTCTCCAGTCTGTTTATCCGCCGCGCGCGGCCTTTCTCGACTACTTGCTCGGCCACACAACCGGCAAGCCGTTCGAGCCGGAACTCCAGCGCGCGATCCTGCTAGAGGCTCTTGAGGCGTTCTCCTCGTTTACAGAGCCTGGTCAGATCAAGCACCTGCCGTTCCGCTGGGCGGAGGACGATGGCTGGAAAGATAGCGTGATGAATGACGGTGACACCCGCACCCCACGCCGCGATACTCCGCAGTATCAAACCGAAGAAGACCGTATTCTGGCTGAGCAGAACGACCCGGAAGCCTGTGGGGTGTGTGAGACGGCGGCTTAAGAGGCGGACACAGACTGTCGGGCAGAGCAAGACAGTCTCCCCTTCGAGATCTGTTTCCTCCCCCTTCGGGAGAGGAACAGGGTGGGGATTTCTCTCCGAGGAGACGCAATGGCAGGGCGGGACTCACTTGGTGGAGCCACTGTGGTGGTTGGGTGCGGTGGTATTGGCAGCGCGGTTATTGCCAAGCTCGCCGACCAAGGGATCCCGCTTGTTGTCGCTGATATCGATGATGCGCGCGCTGAGGCAAGCGTCGCTCATCTCTCCACTGAAGCCCTCGCCCGTGGCGTTGACGTGACCGATGAGGCATCTGTTGCTTCTCTGATTGCCCAAGCGCGTGCGGCCTTCGGTGTCGTTACTCGGCTCGTGTATACGGCCGGCATTATCTATACCGGCAACTTTCTGGAGCTGTCCCCCCGTCAGTGGCGCCGAACGTTCGAAGTGAATCTGACCGGCGCATTTTGCAGTATCCAGGCTACTGCTCGTCACCTGATCGAGAACAATCAACCCGGCCGGATGGTGATGGTTGCCTCGGTTGCCGGGCGCGGTCCGCGTGCCGATAGTAGTGACTACGCGGCGAGTAAAGCCGGCCTCATCAGTTTGGTTCGCTCCGCAGCCGCCAGTCTCGCTGCTGCCAATATCCAGGTCAATGCGGTCTGCCCAGGAATCGTTGATACTCCAATGACGTATGGCATCCATAGGGAGCGGGCCGTCCGGCGCGGCATCAGCGTGGAAGAATCTCTGGCTGGGCTGACCGACACTATTCCCCTCGGACGGATCGAAAGTCCCCAGGAAGTTGCTGAGGTTATTTGGTTTCTCCTGTCAGATGCAGCGAGCTATATAACCGGCCAAGCGCTTAACGTCTGCGGTGGATTGGCATTTGACTGAGGGATCTGGAAGACAGTGAACGCTCTCTATCTCTTGAGCGTCAAAGGAGGCTGCCATGTTGGGCGCGTGGCATTTTAGCCTGACCGTCTCGGACCTTGAACGATCAATCGCGTTCTACCAGAAGCTCGGACTCAAGCTGCTGCTCGTCCAGGAACAGGCCAACGCCTATACGAGTCGCTTGGTTGGGTATGAGAACGCCCACCTCAAGGTTGCCCAATTCATCATCCCAGGCCAGCCTCGCGGTCGCTCGACCCACGACCTTGAGTTGGTTGAGTACATCCATCCAAAAGGCAGGCGGCAGAAGCCGGACATCTGTAATCCCGGCGAGGCCCACCTCGCGCTAACAGTGACGGACATCCACGCTCGTTACGAGCAACTTACGGCGGACGGCGTTCATTTCTTCTCGCCGCCCAACGCCATCACTTCAGGCGTCAACCGGGGAGGGTACACCTGCTACTTTTGGGACCCCGACCAGATTGTCCTTGAACTGGTCCAACCTCCTCCCAGCGACTGACTGTACGCCGAGATTTTTACAACTGCTCGACCAGCTTCTCGACTTCGCTCCATTCCACAATCGGGGTCAGGCGTCGTTTTTCAACCAGACCGCTCGAGACGATTTTCCCAAAGACCTGAAAGGTCGGGGTATGGTCGGGAATATCCACCAGAAAGATGACCTTGGGTTCTTCATTTGAGAACCACGGGCCACCAGCAAAGCGGACCTCTTGCGGGGCGCCGACCGAGGCCGGATTTTTTGCGGCCGTGCCTATGAGTCCGACAAACTCCTTCATTCGCTCCGGGCTTGGGTCCTTGAGCCAGACTTCGTCAAGATAGAGTGCCATGCTTCCCTCCTCAAAAAAGATGTTGAGGGTATAGCAAAGTACGGGCAGGAGAAAAAGAGAAGCAGGCCGACTGCGGGTGAGGAATACAGAGTCGAAGCGTTGCCGTGCTACTCGGCCAGCATGTCGTCTAGCTCGCCACTGACTTCCAGGGCTTGCAACTCCATGAAGCCGCCGATGGGCTCTTCCCCAATAAAAATCTGGGGGACGGTGCGCTGCCCTGAACGCTGGGCAATCTCTTGCCGCAGCGTGGGATCGTCCGACACGTCAATGTCTTCGAACGGAACGCCTTTTTGGGTGAGCAAAGCCTTTGCTGCGGTGCAAAAGCCTCAATAATCTGTTGAGTAGACGGTAATCTTTTTCATGAAGGCCGATCCTTTCACTTCGTTATCTGTATACCTTAAGAGCAGGCCCTATGGCAGCTCGGTACTGCCCATGAGGTATCTGTCTACCTCTCTGGCTGCCCCGCGCCCTTCGTTAAAGGCCCAGACGACGAGACTCTGGCCGCGTCGCATATCGCCAGCGGCAAATACGCCGTCTACATTTGTTTGGAACTGACCGTATTCTGCCTTGGCATTTGAGCGCGGATCACGCCCAACCCCGAGTTGTTCGAGGACCGGATCCTCCGGCCCAAGAA
>WTHD01000368.1 GCA_011523265.1 Candidatus Binatota bacterium | reverse complement strand
ACGCGCGTGACGGCATCGATGCCGAGCTGATCTTTCCCAACAAGGGTCTTGCGATGTGGGCGACCTCCGACCCACTCTTCGCTGATGCTATGTGCCGGGTGTGGAATGATTGGGCCTGGGAGACTTTTGGCCCTCACAAGGAAAAACTGGCGCCGCTCGGCTGTATCGCTACAGCAAACATTGAAACCGCAATTGCCGAGATTGAGCGCGTCGCCAAGCTTGGCTTTCGCGGTTTGACACTTCCCTGCAAACCGATATGGGGTCCCCCCGATCACGAACAGTCCAACTACAACCTGCCCGAATACGACCCATTGTGGGCCGCGATTCAAGACGTTGATCTCCCTATCACCTTCCACATTGCAACAGGCCGGGACCCTCGTGCATCCCGTGGCAATGGAGGCGCGGTCATCAACTATGCAGCCCACGCGCTGACACAAGCGATCGAACCAGTGGCCAATCTGTGCTCTTCCGGGGTCCTTGAGCGTTTTCCGAAATTACGTTTCGGGACGATCGAAGCTGGTATCGGCTGGCTGCCGTGGACACTCGACGCCATGGATGAAGCCTACAAGAAACACCATATGTTTGTCCGGCCAAAGCTCAAACAGTTGCCGAGCGAATACTTTCGCCTGCATGGGTTCGCCACCTTCGGCGAAGACCCTTCAGGTCTCGCATTAGCCCGAGAACACCGCCTCATAGATAACTTTCTGTGGGCCAACGACTATCCCCATCACGAAGGGACTTGGCCGCACTCGGCTGCGGCAATCGAACGAACCATGGGCATGCTCGACGACCGCGAGCGCGCCAAAGTCCTCGGGCTCAACGCCGCCCGGCTCTTTGGCTTCGATGTGCCACAGAGCCATTAAGAAGGGAAGCGAGGCACGGTTTCGAGGGTGGCAAAGTTCTCGAACTCGGCCGTATCGCCTCCGCTGCCCGTGCCACCAAACGCAATGAGCACCGCCAGTACATAGAAGCGCACCTGTATGGGTGACTCACCAAAGAGGAGGGATAGAATGGATCTGAGTCTTAGCGCGAAACAGGAAAAACTACTCGAAGTCTGCCGCCGCTTGTCTGCTGATTTTGCGACGCGGGCTGCGCAGCACGACCGTGAAGCCTCTCTCCCGCTCGAGAACTACGAGGCTCTGAAATGCGAAGGATTTTATGGGCTGACGGTTCCCGCGAACCTGGGCGGTGGGGGCGCAAGTCTGCTGGACTGGGTGCTCGCTGCTGAAGAGCTAGGAAAAGGATGCCCAAGTACTGCTCTGAGCTTCAATATGCATGCCTCGGGAGTACGGATGCTGATCGATACTCCCGAGATCTCCCCTGACGCCAAACAGCGTCTCGCGCAGCTCGCCGTCAAGGAGCAAAAGCTCTTTGCCTCGGCCTTCTCAGAGCCGGGTACTGCCAGTTCTGTTCCGGGCTTGCCATTCGTACCCAGCGTACAAGCGCGGCGTACGAATGGCGGGTATATTTTGCAAGGACGCAAAGCGTTTACCTCCATGGGGGAAGCCAGTGACTATCTTATGCTCTGGGCTCAGTCGGAGAAACCGACGAATCCGTTAGAGATGATGATGCTCATTGGCCCCTATCCTGCGCCCGGCCTGCGGGTTGAGCAGGTGTGGGATACCTTGGGTATGCGGGCTACCTGTAGTAATAATCTCATCCTCGAAGACTATTTCGTGCCCGAGGAAAACTTCTGCTTCAAAGTCGACAATCTCCTGAAATGGGCCGCGAACTCGACCCCGTGGTCTGCCGCCTACGGTACGGTTTATCTCGGTGTCGCTGCGGCGGCCTATCAGCATGCCTGTGAGATCCTTAAGCAGCGCGTGCCGCGCGGGTTTGCTCAACCGTTGAGTTATCACCCTCAGATCCGCACCCGCGTTGCGGAAATGAGTGTCGATTTAGAAGCGGCTCGCCTCCTGACGCGTCAGGCAGCCTGGATGGCGGATACCGAGGGTCTCACGCGAGCGACCCAGTCGGCCCTTCTCCGCGCGAAATACTTTATGGGCGAGGCCGCCGCGCGGATCACCCGGAGTGCAGTGACCGCGTGCGGCGCGCACGCCCTGTTTAAGACCTCTCCGTTAGAGCAACTGTTTCGGGACAGTGTGTCTTCACCGATCATGCCGCCCTCGAGCGACGCCTGCCTGGATATGCTGGGGATCTATGAGCTGGGACTTGACCCCGCAGAAATGCTGCCCCCCCTCAAACTGGCTGGCGTTCCAGATGCGCCGGGGCCTCAACCGTCGCTCTCAGACGACAAAACGGAAAGGATAAACCATCACAAGGAGGACACCATGAAACTCGGGGTTTCGATGTTTATCACGGACTTTTCCATGCGGCCGGATGAGTTTGCGGCGGCGTGTGAGGAGCGTGGCTTTGAATCGGTCTGGATTCCAGAACACACCCATATTCCTGCGAGTCGACGCTCTCCCGGACCGGGCGGCGCGGAACTGACCCGGGAATATTGGCATAGCTACGATCTTTTCGTCGCCATGACTGCCGCAGCGGCTGCGACAAAGACGATCAAGATTGGTAGCGGCATTTGCCTTGCCGTTGAACGCGACCCCATCGTCCTGGCGAATGAGGTGGCGTCGCTTGACCAGTTCTCAAATGGCCGGGTCATCTTGGGCATCGGGGGCGGATGGAATGCCGAGGAGATGGAGAATCATGGCACGCCGTTTAAGCACAGGTGGAAAGTGTTGCGGGAAAAGGTCGAAGCCATGAAGGAAATCTGGACGAAGGATGTCGCCGAGTATCATGGGGAGTTTGTGAATTTCGACCCGATCTGGAGTCATCCCAAGCCGGTCCAGAAACCACACCCGCCGGTTATCCTTGGGACCTGGACTGGGGGACTACAGCGCGTTGTGCGCTACTGTGACGGCTGGATGCCGGTTGGATTTTTCCAACCTGATCTCGCTGGCTCCATGGCAGAACTGCACTCCCGAGCAAGAGAAGCAGGTCGTCAGCCAGAGGACGTTCCCGTCACTGTTGTCGGAGCGCCAGACACCGAAGAGGGGCTGCGCCAATTACAGGAGCTCGGGGTGCAGCGGAGCGTTTTGATGGTGATGCCAGCCG
>WTHD01000481.1 GCA_011523265.1 Candidatus Binatota bacterium | reverse complement strand
CCCTCCTTACCGGTCGACTCGGCAATGAGGTGCTCCAGCCACGCGCCTAAGGCGTCGATACCCGGCGAGGTCACGAGCGTCGCCTTGTCTCGACCGTGTTGCGCCAGGGTGCCCATAATCGTTCCCAGCGTGACACCGGGATTGACCTCGGGCGGCACACTCGCCGAGCAGGCCTGAACCATCAGGGCGGAGCGGTCCAGAAAGCGCTGGACGTCAATGCCCATCAGGGCGGCCGGGACCAGGCCAAAATTCGACAGGGCCGAATATCGTCCGCCAATGCTGGGCACTCCCGGAAAGATGGAGCGGAACCGACGCTGTTCGGCAAGCTGTTGGAGCGGGCTGGCGGGGTCAGTGATAGCGATAAACCGCGAGCCGGCTCTGTCCGCGCCAAGAGCCTGGGCGACCTGATCAAAGAAATATTGCGTAAAGGCATTTGGCTCGGTCGTCCCACCCGATTTTGAAGAGACGATAAACAGCGTCTTTCGGAGATCGATCTTTTGCGCACACGCGAGGACCTGGGCCGGTACGGTCGAGTCGAGAACGAGGAGTTCAGGGTGGTCGTCGATCACGCCGAAGGTGCGTTTCAAGACCTCCGGACACAAACTCGAACCGCCCATGCCAAGCAGGAGAATATGCTGAAAGTCGTCGGCCTTGATCTCTTCGGCGAGCTGAACGAGGGGGCGGATATTCGTTCGCTGCGCCTCCACAATATCGAGCCAGCCAAGCCACTTATCTTCGTCCTCTCCCGACCACAGCGCGGGGTCCTTCTGCCATAAGCGCCGGACTTTCCCCTGTGTCCGCCAGTCTTTCAGGCTGGCTTCGATGAGGGCGGAAGCGCCATCCAGACTATAGGTCTGCTGGGCTAATTCACTGCCCAGCATGGCTTGGCGCTTGCGCTCGATTGAACTGAGCAGAGTGTCAAACGGGTCAACGAATTTACGCACGGCTTCATCCAGGAGCTGGTCGGTCGCAGCGTGCAGAGACACGCCGACCTCGGCCAGGGTACGGATGATGGTCCGCGCGTCTTCTAGGTTTTCTTCCCAGTTGGTGGTCAGCCTTGGCTCGGCCCGACCTCCATCCCGAAAGGCCGTAAAGGTTTCACCCGGTATGGTATTAACGGTGTCCGGGCCGATCAGTTCGTCAACATAGAGCGTTTTGGAATAGCGCGGATTTTTCGTACTCGTGCTGGCCCATAAGAGACGTTGCGGTCGCGCACCGCTTGCTTCGAGGGCACGCCAGCGTTCACTGGCCATCAGCTTTTTATACGTCGCGTAGGCAATTTTTGCGTTCGCAATGGCGACCTTCCCGAGCAGGCGCTCGATCTTGGCCTTTTGCTCGGCGCTGTCTGCGGCCTCAACAGCCTGGCTGAGTTTTTCGTCGATCAGGGTGTCGATACGACTGATGAAAAAGCTGGCGACACTCGCCACCGTACTCAGGTCCCCACCCCTTTGAGCGAGCCGCTCCAAGCCGTCCAGGTACGCCTCGGCAACCGCCTCATACGCCTCGACCGCAAAGAGCAGGGTCACATTGATATTGATCCCCTCACCGATCAACCGGGCGATGGCCGGAACGCCGGCCTGGGTAGCCGGCACCTTAATCATGACGTTGGCCCGATCGACCATTGTGTACAGACGCCGGGCTTCTTCGAGGGTCCCTTGCGTGTCATGGGCCAGATAGGGAGAGACTTCAAGGCTGACATAGCCATCTTTGCCCTCGGTTTTCCGGTAGACCTCAGCCAACACGTCCGCGGCCATCCGGATGTCCTGAATCGCCAGACGCTCATACACGTCTATGGCCGACCCAACCCCCTGTTCGACCAGGGCCTGCATGGGTTGATCGTAATCGGAACTGCCCGTCAGCGCCTTCTCAAAAATAGCCGGATTCGACGTCATGCCGAGGAGGCCGTCGTGGTCGACCATAGCCTGGAGATCACCAGAAGTGATAAGGCTGCGATGGATATTGTCATACCAGATACTTTGACCCAATTGCTGGACAGCAACTAATGGATTCTCCATGCTCTTCCTCGTCCTTCCCCCTCACCCCAGGCACTCATTCCTACCGGGTAGGGTCTGATATGGCATCAGTGATCTGTACGACCCACCCTCTTCTAGCATAGCTCCTTTCTCGTCAGCAAAGGGGGAAGATTTGATGAGCAGCGAACGCCGGCAGGCTCCCAGCACTCCCAGGGGACTCAGTCGGGCATATCGGATTGCGCACCCACGGCCTGGGCGAGCCGACCTTCCCGCTGAGAGACGGCCTGGGGACGGTCGCGCTGTGCGTCAACGATGCAGAAAAAGCCAAAGGGCTCATCGCTATCAGCCAGAAATTGATGGGGGGTCCAGGGAGCAACGTATACGGTATCAAGCGCCTGCATCTCCCAGGCTTGATCGTTCAGTATGACCCGCCCCTGCCCGCGCACGGCAAGCACCACATGCGCGTGGGCATGTTTCTCCAAGCTGGAGTAGCCGCCCGGTTCGATTTCAAAATAGCGCAGATGAAAGCCGGTCTTTTCGGCCTGCTTGCCGACCAGAACCTGACGGATAATGCTTTTCCACTCTCGTCCCGCTTCCTGTCCCTGCTTGTAGGCCTCACATTCGACCTCGGACCAGGTGTACGGGTCGTGGTCTTTTTGCGCCCGGATGAGACGACTTTTGGGAGCGGACATGGCCTTCCTTAGGCAAACTCAATGATCGTCTTGAGTGAATCTCGCGCTTCAGCCGCGTTACGATAGGCAGCGTGGAGTTGCTCAAACGGGAAACGATGGGTGATGAATTTCTCGGCCGTAATGACGCCGTCCTGAACCAGCCGAAGCGCCTCGCGGGTATCGTTCGGTCCACAGGAATAGCTGGGGATCAGGCGGACTTCGTTAAAATACAAATCGTTGGGCGAGAGCGTCAGCGTGGCGTCCGGTTTACTGGCTGTAAACAGCACCACGGTTCCGCCTTTGGCCGCACATCGTAGACCGAGTTGCATGGCTTCGATCGAACCCGGTCCGACAATGACGACCTCGGCCATCTCGCCCTGGGTATATTCCCGTAGCGCGTCCTCGACATTGCCATCTTTCACCTCGTGCGGATTCAGCGCGAGATCGGCACCGAGTTCACACGCCTTTGTGCCGCGATAGGGGACAAAATCGGTTCCGATAATGGTTCGGGCTCCAGCATGTTTTGCCAGGGCGACGTGCAACTGCCCCATGATGCCGAGTCCGATCACAAAGACGCTGTCGCCGGCCTGAAACCCCGAGCGCCGCAGGGATTTGACCGCGCAGGCCGTGGGTTCGACCAAAGAGCCGTCGGCAAACGACATCTCCTCAGGCAGGCGTAAGGTATCACCGGACAAATTATCCTTGGGCACGACGAAGTATTCAGCCATTCCACCCGGAACAATCTTTGTTGCCCGCCACGTTGGGCATTGGACAAACTCGCCGCGTTGACACGCCCGGCACGAAAAACACGGTGCGTGATGATGGACAAACACCCGGTCTCCAGGCTGGAAGTCCTCTACTCCCTCGCCGATTTCGACGATTTCACCCGCGGGTTCATGCCCAAACACCAGCGGGGCTTTTTTCTTCATATACCAACCCATGACATCGCCCGAGCAAATCCCGCACGTCCGCGTCTTCACCAGCGCCTCGCCCGGTCCAACAGCGGGGATAGGGTCGTCTTCAAAGCGAATATCGGTTGAGTCGTACAAACGGGCGACTTTCATGCTGGACATAATACCGGGAGTTTCCTTTCTGCCGAGTGGACCTGGACCATTATGCCAGGATGGGATTTTGCGGCAAGCCAGACGGAGTTCTTACGACAATCCTGCGCCGTCGAGTTTGTCATGACAATCAGATGAGGCAGGGAAGGTTCTTTTCGGCCGCTCTTTTATATGGATAAAAATAGCTATAAAAACATATATTAGAGCGCAGGAGGAAATATGAAGACTGTTCAGATGACATTGGATGAGGATTTAGTCAAAGCCGTGGATAAAACCGCTCGGAAATTACGAACCTCCCGCTCCGCATTTACCCGTGCAGCGCTACGTGCAGCCTTAACGAGAATCAGTGAGGAAGAGCGAGAAAAAAAGCAACGGGCAGGGTATCAGCACAAGCCTGTCCAGAAGGGAGAGTTTGATATTTGGGAAAATGAACAAGTCTGGGGCGAATGATGCAACATGGGGAAGTCCGTTGGTATAGATTCGCACGTCCAGATAAGAGGCGGCCGGTTGTCATCCTGACCAGGGATTCCGCACTAGAGTTTCTTGGAGAAGTCACTGTCGCTCCAATTACCACGACGATCAGAGATATTCCTTCAGAGGTTGCCCTCTCCCAAACGGACGGAATGCCGCGAGAATGCGCCGTGAATCTCGATCACATACAGACTGTGGCAAAAGCGAAGATCGGCCCGGCTATCACAACATTAAATAGGAATCGGCTGACCGAGATTCGCGCGGCCCTGCTGTTTGCGTTGGGCTTTTAAGCGAATGGCTACGACCCACCTGTCACATAGGCAGCGAGGTTGATCGGGCCGAGCGGAGCGGCCAGAGCGGCGAGACGAGCCATTTCCTGACGGAAGCGCGGGCCATGGTGCACGTTGGTCGCTATATGGGCCATTTCGTGCAGCAGGATACCTTCCCCTTTGGGGAAAGGGAAAGCCTCTAGCAAAATTCGGTGTCGTTTCTTGTCGCAGTAGCCGGCTATGTATTTGCTCATTTCGGCAGGTGTCCCAGGGACAATGAGCGGGTCATGAAGCGTGACACGGTACGGGGGCAGCGCATTGGCGAAGTACTGGCGGTTGAAATACTCGAAGTGTCGCTGGTACTGCCCCTGCCACTCGGCGAGTTGGGTGGCGGTGGCTCTGTGGCGCTTACGATCTTTCCAGGTAGAAAGAGTGGCGCGGGTGGCTCCCATAATTTTTTCCTGTCGTGGTCTGAAGTTGGATAGAGGGAGGAAACACTCTCCCCCTATTTAGCGAGAAGGAGAAACAAGATGTGGGCAGGAAGAGCTTACGCCGCCATCATCCACTTGGCCATGCGGAGCATGTCCTGCGGGCTCTCGGGCAGTTTGCGCATGACCGAGGCCTCAAAGCCGGAGTGCATGAGACAGTTCTGACACAAGGCGTCTTCACGTTTTTCCCAGTAGTCCCAATCCACCCCATTCCAGAACTCGTCCCAGGTCTTGAAGTATTTCTTGCCGATGAGATAGCACGGGTCCTTCCAGCCAAAGGGCGTCCGGGTGACATTGCCCCACGGCGTACAGGGATAGTCGCGCTCGCCAGCGGCAAATTCGAGGAAGAGCGGCGTGAGCGAGATCTTGTAACGCTCGGACAGTTTCAGCACGTGTTTGAACTTCTGGTGGATCTCGTCCCGGTAGAGAAAGTGGTTGGTCTTGAGCGCCTCGTAATGATAGCCGGGTGAAATCATGATGCCGTCCACTCCGAGCCCGGTCAGCATCTCGCACATCTCTTCGATCTCTTCCATGCTGGTTTCGCGGAACACCGTGGTATTGGTGCACATGGAGTAGCCGAGCTGTTTACCGAGCTTGATCATTTCAACGGCCTTGTCAAAGACGCCAGGCTTGTCACACACAAAGTCATGGGTGTCGCGCATGCCATCCAGATGGACGTTAATGGACAGGCGCTTATGCGGTTTTCCTTTGGCGTAAAATCGCTCCAGTAAAATCCCGTTGGTGCACAGATAGATGTGGCGCTTGCGGTCAATAATGCCCTCGACAAGCTCCGGCAGCTCCGGATACACGGTTGGTTCTCCACCACAAATTGACACCACCGGCGCACCGGACCGATCCACTGCCTCAAAGCATTGATCGAGAGAGAGCCGATCTTTGAGGTCGCCCTGGTGCCGCTCCGGCGTACACCCCACACAGGCCAGATTACAGGTGTATAAGGGCTCAAGCATAAGCACGACGGGGTAACGAGACTGGCCGCGCAGCTTGTTCTTGAGCTGCCACTTAATCATGTCGGTCGTGATATGTAATGGAAACCGCATGCTTTTCCTCGCCCCTGGCCTGCTAGACTTTTTAACCTCCCAGACTCGCAGGCTGACCGTTCGGTTAGCGAATATTACCGATCCGCATGCAAGCCCGCAAGGGGGAAAGTCTGAACAAAGAATTTGGCGCTTTACAAGTTTTCCGGCCTTGGTCACAATAGAACTATGGTAAAGAAGAAGACGGGTGGTCGGGGCAGTGGTGGAAGACAGGAGAACGCAACGCTCGGAGAGCTGAAAGAGGTCGCGATACAGCTCGGCATTCAGGTCCGAGAGGAAAAATTGCTGCGTGAAGTTGGGTATCGCGTTCGTGGCGGGGGCTGTCGGGTGCACGATCAAGACGTCGTCTTCCTCGACCGGGACCGCCCGGTGACCGAGCGGGTTGACATCCTGCTCGATGAACTCTCGCAACGCGAGGTTGATACGCAGGCGCTGTCGCCGTCGGTCCGTCATCTTTTCGCAGGCGTCACAGGAGACCATCCATCATGAGTGAGCGGCTTGACACCTTTCGGCTCTGGATCAAAGAGCAGGGGCTCAAGGCCACCGCTCAACGAGAAGACATTGCCCGCGTCTTTTTCTCGATTACCCGCCACATCAGTGTGGAAGAACTCTATAGTGAGGTCCGCCAGGTCAACCCGCGGGTGGGCTATGCCACCGTCTACCGGACCCTCAAATTACTCAAAGAGTGCGGGCTTGCCGAGGAGCGCCATTTTGCCGACGGACAGGCCCGCTTTGAGAACGTTGAAGCCGAACGGCACCACGATCATCTGATCTGTGAGCGCTGCGGGCGCATTATCGAATTCGTCCAGCCCCGGATCGAAGAACTCCAGGAAGAACTCGCCCAGCGCTACGACTTTGTGGCGACCACGCACAAGATGGAAATCTACGGGATTTGCAAAGAATGCCGAGAGAGTCTTGACCCGCGTCAGGGGCGCTTCTTCAGCGGCTAATCGTCGAGCCGAAAGAGGCGCGCGGTATTGCGCCACGTGGCCTGCGCCACCTCTTCAAGCGACACGGCTTTGAGTTGGGCAATCGTTGTCGCTACCTGCGAGACATACGCGGGTTCGTTCCGCCGCCCACGGTATGGGACCGGAGCCAGATACGGGCAATCGGTCTCAATGAGTAGCCGGTCCATGGGCACTAGTGGTACGACTGCGCGCAGGTCCTGCGCGTTCTTGAACGTCACAATCCCACTGAACGAAAGAGACAAACCCAGGGCCAGCAGGGCCTCGGCTTCTGGTGCCGTGCCAGTGAAGCAGTGTATGACGCCTCGGACTCGGCCACCGCCTTCTTGGCGGAGAATGTCAGCAGCCTCAGCGTAGGCTTCGCGGACATGCATGGAGAGTGGCAAGTCGAGTTCGAGCGCGAGTTGGATAAAGGCCCGAAAATGCCGCTGCTGCGCTTCGCGGGGAGAATACTCGTAGTAAAAATCCAAGCCGGTCTCACCCAACCCAACGACCTTGGGCTCCTGAGCCAAGCGGCGAAGTTGGGCATAGGTTTCCGGGGTAATCGTTTCGGCGTTGTGCGGGTGCACACCCACCGTGGCAAAAACATCGGGGTGGTCCTGGGTCAGCGCCACGGCTTTTTCGTTATGCCAAAATTCGCCCGTCGCTCCAATCGTAATAAAACGTTCGATACCGGCTTGGCGCGCCCGGGTCAGGAGGGCGGTCCGGTCTTCGTCAAACTGCGTGTCGGTCAGATGACAGTGTGAGTCGGCCAGGCGCATGAGCGACGTCTCTCCGGCTAACCCGCCGCCTCTTGCTCCGGCACATTTTCATCGAGTTTGACAAATAACGGTGTGGGCTGCCGCAGGGCTTGGCCTGGGGCGAGCGTTCCCGGCTCCCACTGGCCAATAGCCTGCCTGTTGTCATAGCGCAGCACGAGATGCTCGCCCCTTGTGTCTTTGACGGTCTGCGTATACTGACGGCCAAAGAGCTGGCCATCATAGCCGAGGAACTCGTGGAGCTGTTGGCTGGTATGGGGCAGTATGGGAGCCCAGAGAATTTTCAACCAGTCAATGGCTTGCAGCGCCACATAGACTGAGGTGGCGGCTTGTTGCGGGTCCGTCTTGATCGTACTCCAGGGCGCGGCGTCGTGCAGATACTGGTTTGCCCGTTGGCTCAGCCGGCGGACTTCATGCATGGCGGCTTTGAGCTTCACACCGTCGTACAAGTCCCCAACGCTGTCGAAGCCGGCTTTGACTTCATCAAGCAGACCCTGCTCTTTTTCGCTCAACGGTCCTGGCTCGGGGATGACGCCCTTCCACCGCTTATAGGCAAAGCCTAACACCCGGTTCACCAGATTTCCCCAATTCGCCACCAGTTCGTTATTCACGCGTTCCACAAAATCGTCCCAGGTAAAGTCCACATCGTTGGCTTCCGGCGCAATGGCGGTGAGCGCGTAGCGCCACGCGTCAGCCTGGTAGCGTTCGAGCACGTCCAGGACGCTGATAATCCGCCCCTGGCTTTTACTGAACTTCCGGCCGTACATATTCAGGTATTCGTTGGCCGGAACATCGTAGGGCAAATTCAGATTTTGGTAGGCAATCAGCATCGCCGGCCACATCATGGCGTGAAAAGGAATATTGTCCTTACCGATAAAGTTATAGATATGAGCCTGGGGGTTGGTATTGGCATCCCACCACTGCCGCCACTGTTCGGCGTCGCTGTTGAGTTGAGCCCACTCTTTTGCCGCACTCAGATAGCCGATGACGGCGTCGTACCAGACATAGATACATTTCCCCTCCGTGTTCGGCAGCGGGATTGCGACGCCCCACTCCATATCGCGGGTGATCGGCCGGCCGCGCAGCTCCGTTTGTTCGACCTGGGTGCGCGCAAAATGGATGACGTTCGGACGCCAGTGCGTTTTGCCGTCTTGCAGCCAAGACCGTAGCGGTTCCTGGAGCTTCGACAAATCCAGGAAGTAATGCTCGGTCGCACGGACTTCGAGGGTGGTGTTCCCGGTAATCCGTGAGCGCGGGTTTTTGAGCTCGACCGCTTCGTAGGTGCGCCCGCACTGATCACACTGGTCCCCGCGCGCTTCGTCATAGTCACAGAACGGGCATTTACCCTCAACATAGCGATCGGGCAGAAAACGGTTGGCCTGGGCATCATACAACTGCTGCTGGCTGTCCTGGTAGATATAGCCATCCTCCAGATGGGTGCGAAAAATATCCTGGGTTACATCCCAGTGGTTTTGGGTGTCCGTATGAGTGAACAGGTCGAACGTCAGACCGAGTTTGAGGTAGCTGTCAACAAACGTGGCATGAAACCGATCAACAATTTCAGCCGGGCTGACCCTCTCCGCCTCAGCTCGGACGGTAATAGGGGTGCCGTGCGTGTCGGAGCCACTCACCATCAGGACATGGTTGCCGCGCATACGCTGGAAGCGGGCAAATATATCAGGTGGAAGATAGGCGCCGGCAATATGGCCGATGTGCTGTTCGCCATTTGCGTACGGCCAGGCGACGCCAACAAGTATATGCCGTGGGTGATCCATGTGTGTCTCCTCGAATCTCTCTAAAGAGCAAACGTGCCCAGCTTTATTTGGCTGTTTGGAGGGCGCGTTTACTCTTTCCTAGCGGGCAGGTGCCACCTCAGCAAGTTCCAGCAACATATCTTCGACGGCGAGTCGCGGGTTGGCGTTTCGGTCCAGGGCCTGCATCGTATCGCAGACAACGTTAAGGTCGCGTAAGGCTCTGGAGATGCTCACATTCGCGGTCGCCTGGCCCAAAGCGGACAGGCAGTCCTGATAGCGCACGACCGCGCTCTTGCCAAGTAAGAGATAGCGTAGCGCCTCTTCATACCAGGCCAGAACGAGTTCCAGGCGGGCGCCCTTCCCCAATGCTTCCGACAGCTCGGCTTTCTTCTTTGTCCTGGAGTTACGGTCGGCCACCAGCCATTCAGCCAGTTGGGACAGGGTTGAAAAAGAAGCCCCATGCACCGTGGAGAGATGCTCGACAACCCGCTGTCGTTCCTCAATCAGGGTGGGTGGATCAAGGCTGAGGGCGCGGCCAATACTCCCGCGGCTGTAGCGGGCGAGGAGGCCCACTGTGTCGGCCTCCAGACCAGCCTCCTGCCGCAGGATACGTTCCACGTCCTGAACCGGCAGGGGAGCAAAGCGTACGTGTTGGCAGCGCGACAGCAGAGGCGGAGAGAGCGTGGCCCCGCTCACGGCAATCAGCACGATAATCGCGTCGCCGGGTGGTTCTTCAAGAACCTTGAGCAAGGCACTCTGCGCCTGATCTGTCAGCATATGCGCCTCATTGAGTATGCAGACTTTCTTGCCGCCACGAACAGGCCGGAGCGCTAAAAAGCGCTGCATCGTCCGAATCTGATCGATGCCCATGCTCTGCTTGCCGGGCAGGGGCGCGCTGAAATAATAGTCCGGATGGGAGCCCGCTTGCAGCGACACACAGGCGGGACAGGAGGTACACCCGCGCTGAGGGGCCTCCTGGCAGAGCAGAGCGTGCGCCAGGGCAACGGCGGTACAACGCTTGCCGATGCCGTCCGGCCCGGTAAAGAGATATGCGTGGGCAACTCGATCATTGGCCAGCGCCTTACGCAAGGTCGCAAGCGCTGAGGCGTGGCCGTGTATCTGATCCAGCAGCATAGCTTTCCCTCTGTCTCTCCTTAGAGAAGGGCGGGCAAACGTTTGCGGACACCGGCAAGAACAGCAGCGTGGACAGCCTCGATATCCTGGGTTGCATCAATTAAGCAGACTCGCTCGGGCTCGGCGCGGGCAATAGTGAGGAACCCCTCGCGCACCCGCTCGTGAAAACTCACTGACGCGGCCTCAAAGTGGTCAACCGCCGCCGTTCCCCGTCGCTCCTGAGCCCGCTCCATCCCAACGGTAACCGGCAGGTCTAGCACGAAGGTCAGTTGGGGTCGGCATGCACCGCACACAAAGGCGTTCAGCCGCACAATCTCAGCCAGATCAAAGCCGCGTCCATAGCCTTGATACGCGGTGGTCGAGTCCGCGTACCGGTCGCATAACACAATACGCCGGGCTTGCAGGCCGGGCAGGATGACCTCGTGAATATGCTGCGCCCGGTCGGCGAGCATGAGCAGTAATTCAGCCGAGGGAGCGAGCGTGTCAGTCGGCTGTCCGGTGTGCGGGTGTAACAAGAGCTGGCGTAGGGTCTGCCCGATTGGCGTGCCACCTGGCTCGCGCGTCTCAACAACGTCGTGGCCGCGCGCGCGCAGCGCCTCAGCCAGGAGAGAGACCTGGGTGGTCTTTCCGCCGCCCTCGCTCCCTTCAAAGGTGATAAAAAATCCGCTCATGAGCCGTGCTCTCTGGGCGTGAGGAACATAGCGAAAAAGCTAGTCGACTTCCAATCCAACCGATCGCATCAGCGCCAAGGCATTACTCTTTTGGACGACACCGGTCCGCATGCGATAATCGAACCGCAGCTCGCCGTCCTCGAACTGATCCTCAAAACAGACGTTGGCCACGCGCGGAGATAGACTATCGGCGATCCGGGCGAGAGCGAGATCGTGGGTAGTGACCAAACCAATGGCCCCCCGTTCAAGCAGACTCCGGACCACGGCGGCTGCGCCAATCCGGCGGTCGTGGGAATTCGTGCCGTGAAAAATCTCGTCCAAAAGAAACAGCAAGGGCACCGGACCGGCCGCGTCATCCATCAGTTGGCGGACGCGTGTCACCTCTGCGTAGAAGCGGGAGGTGCCGGCATGCAGAGAGTCCTGGATACGCAGGCTTGCGCCAAGCGTCAGCGAGGAGAGGCGGAGGTGGCGCGCCCGCACGGGTGCACCGGCCAAGGCCAGGACGGTGTTCACCCCGACGGTCCGGAGCAGGGTGCTCTTGCCCGACATATTGGAACCGCTGACGATCAACGCCTGAGGAGATTGATTCAGGCTAATATCGTTGCGTACACAGCGCTTTTCAGGCATCAGCGGATGACCGAGCCCAGTTCCTTCAAAACAGGCACAAGGTTGACCATCCTTTTGCTGGGACACGAATTCCGGGAAGGGGTCGGTCGGATGCTCATACGCATAACCGGCCAGCGCGTTCAGGGCCTCGAATTGCCCGATCGCACGCAGCCAGTGGGCAATGTCTCGGCCCGCGACAGCACGCCAACGTTCGATGGCGTAGGCAATCTGTGTCGTCCACAGCAGCAGGGCGGCCAGTGGCACAAAAATTTGATTCTTGCGAGATTCGAGCAGGGTCATCAAACGGTTGAGACGAGCAATCTGGTGCGAGGGCGGCAGGCCGTTCGTTGCAATGAATGCCTGAAGACGAGCCAGCCACGGACACGCAAACGTCTCTTGTTCCAGACAGGTCAGGACTGCGGACAGCAGGTTGAGTTCGCGTCCGATCCGCTCGATATTCACAATGGTACGTCCGACCCGTTGCCGGACACTGGCGGCAAAAAGACCCTGCACCACACTCACCACCACAAACGGGACTGGCCCTATCGATGTCAGCCCCCAGGCGGCCAGGGTCGTTAGCGACGAAAACGAGAGGATGCCGGCAACAACAGACACCCACCAGCCAGAGAGATGAGGCGGCGCTTGTCCCCAGTCTTGCAGGGTCTGGGGCGAGACACCGGCTTCAATATCGTCACCACGGACGGCCAGCTCTTCGCGCAGGTCGAGGCGGAGACATAATTCATCAATGGCGACCTGGCGAGCGCGAATCTCTTCGGGCGTGGCGGGGGTTGTCAGCCAGGCGGCCAGGGTCTGTCGTCCGCTCGAGGTCCGCGCGGTACACAGCAGGGCAAATACTGAGCCCGAGCCAAATAGGTCGAGGTCGGCGACATAGGGATGACCAGCCCGCTGACTCTCTTGCAGAAATTCATCCCCAGACTCTCCGCGCTCAACCCAGCGATCTTCGAGACGGGCTAATCCCTGAGTGTAAAACACCACACTCCGTTCCGCCCGCCGCCGCTGGTGTTTTACCCGCTCATGGTAGAGTACGAGTCCGGCAAAGCCGATCACAAAAGGCAGCAGCCAGCCCCACGACAAGGTTCCAGGCCGCAGGAAAAACCAGGCAACAGCACAGCCGACAAGAAAGAGCATGAGCCGCGCGTTGCCTATCGTGCGGTCCCGCTGCGTACAGTGGCGGAATTGGCTTTCGCGTTGACTCAGCCGTTCAGTATACACGGCATGCGGGTCCGCGGGCCGCGGGTGATCTCCGGTCTTCCGCGACAGGTCGGCCGACATCATGCTGTAGTCCTTTTCACGTTAAAGGTAGAGCCAGTTAGCCGAGGCCGAGATACCATGCGATCAGGAATTCTCCTACGAAGAGATAACACCCCGCGCCAAACGCCAGGAACGGACCGAACGGTAAAGCGAGTTTGGAGTCGGCCCGACGCCGTATCATGGTGGCAATCCCGATCACCGATCCGGCGCAGGAAGCGATCAGCAGGGTGAAAGGTATGGCGCGCCAGCCCAGAAAAGCACCTATCATGGCCAACAGTTTGATATCTCCCCCGCCCATGCCCTCGCGTCTCGTCACGGCCCAATAGCCGAACGCCACTATCAGCAGGACACCGGCGCCAAGCCCAGCGCCTATGAGTGATTCCCAGAACGTTACATGTGAGGAAATTAGAGAAAAGAGCAGGCCGAGGATGATCCCAGGCAGACTAATAACATCGGGGATCATTTTATGATCCACATCAATAAACGTGATGACGATGAGGGCTGCGGCAAAGACGAAATATCCCAGAGTTGCCAGGGTGAGGCCAAATTGAACCAGCAGCAGAACGGCGATAGCGGCGGTCAGCAGCTCGACCCAGAAGTAGCGGGCAGAAAACCGGGCACCGCACACCCGACAGCGTCCGCGTCGAACCAGATAGGAGAACAGCGGAATATTATCGTACCAGGTCAGCGGGGTTGAGCAGCTACGGCAGTGGGAACCTGGGGAGACCACCGACTCCTCAAGAGGGAGACGGTAGATACACACATTCAGGAAACTCCCAATACAGGCGCCGCAGAGACAGGCAAGCAGACAAACAAACAACGGTGGGAGGTCAATGGGTAACAACCACTGTAGTCTAATCGATCCGAACCCGACCGGCAAGATTGATCACAATGCGTTTTGAGAACCGTCTGTCAGGAGACGCGAGCGTGAGAGTCATGCCGCCATCGACATGGCCGCGGGGAACAAAAATCACATCACCGCGCGAATTCGCAGCTGAGACAACCACACTCGTTGGCAGGGAGATACTGCCCGACTCATCGTCGGCACGGTCATGACTGTGGAGGCGATGGTCCTGCCAGCGTCCGTTTTCTCTTTTTTCGACGAGATAGATATCTGAGCCAGGCTGGAACGTTACGCGTAAGCGGCGGTTATGCGCAATGGCTTGCATCCGAACGAGTTGAAGGTCAGCAACCACCTGTCGAACTCCACTATTGATCGCCACACGCTGGAGGAGTGGCGCGAGTTGGAGCGAGGCTATCCCAGTCAGAATACCCAGCAACGCAACGACAAGCAGGAGTTCAAGCAGGGTAAAGCCTTGGGAGTTCTGGCTAGGCATCAAACTGCTCCGTCCAGGACACGGTTCGGTGCAAGAGCATCAGTGCCCGCACGACGGCTTCACAACTGTAATTCACGGCAAACGGCGCGCAGGCGCTGCTGCGTTGTACCCGATCAAAATCCAGCTTTTGGCCCGGACTTCCATCGTCGTGGACCAGAACAGCGCCGAGAATCTGGCCACAC
>WTHD01000519.1 GCA_011523265.1 Candidatus Binatota bacterium | reverse complement strand
TGCTCTCACCCCCACTCTACCTGAGTGGGCAGGTTTTTGAGACCGCTTCTAGAAATATACCACCTTAATCATGCGGATCTGAAGGAAGTTAGGCAGTCAGTCTGCAACGATTGTACGCAGATGGTCGGGGACGGGGATGAAGCTTGGAAAGAATATGAGCAAGGCTCACTCGTCGCGCAAACAAAATTTGCAAGAACGCTTAAAGATTTAAAAAATCGACTAGCATATGACGCCGAGTATTCAGCCGCGGCACGTTCCACTATCATGGGGCTGAGGAGTGCAGACCGTCCATGGTTAGAGGCTCTGCTTGCAGGGATCTGAATAAACATGAGTGTCAGTTTGTGAGGAGGGCGAGCAGGTGGCTACGAACAACCCATCGCAACATATTGTCCAAAAATTGTGGAATTACTGCAATATTCTTCGTGACGACGGGCTCTCATATGGTGATTATGTTGAGCAGTTGACATATCTCCTCTTCCTCAAGATGGCCTATGAGCGGGCTCAGCTTCCAGGGCAACCGGCTGCGACCATTCCCAAGGACTGTGACTGGCAGAGCCTCTTGGATAAGGAGGGGGATGACCTGGGGAAACATTACAGGGAAACGCTGATAAAGCTGGGTGAGAAGAAAGGGATGCTAGGTCTCATCTTTCGCAAGGCCCAGAATAAGATCCAAGACCCGGCCAAGCTACGGCGTTTAATTGCCGATCTCATTGATCGTGAACGGTGGATGCTACTCGACACTGATGTGAAAGGGGATGCTTACGAGGGATTGTTAGAAAAGAACGCGCAAGACACAAAAGGTGGAGCAGGGCAGTACTTCACCCCTCGTCCGTTAATTCAAGCGATTATCGATGTCATCCGTCCGGCTCCCGGCGAAACCATTTGCGATCCCGCGTGCGGAACGGGCGGCTTTCTTCTTGGGGCGCATGACTATATTGCGCGTTACAATCCGACCTTAGACACAGATCAGAAACGTCACCTGGATCTTCATGCTTTACACGGGGTTGAGATTGTCGATAATGTTACTCGTCTATGCGCAATGAATCTGTTCCTTCATGGGATTGGTCCTGCTAATGGAGCTACGATGCCGCCTGTCAGAACTGGAGACAGCTTTATCGTCGATTTTGAGGATCGGTATGACATCGTGCCGACGAATCCACCGTTTGGCAGAAAATCGAGTGTCATGGTGGTAAACGGAGAAGACAAAAGAGAGAAACAACACCTTGTTGTTGCGCGCGATGACTTTTGGACATCTACGAGCAACAAACAGCTCAACTTTGTTCAGTTGGTGAAAACGCTCCTCAAAACCAATGGTCGGGCCGCAGTTGTAGTCCCTGACAATGTACTGTTTGAAGGCGGGGCAGGTACAACGGTTCGGAAAAGTCTATTGAAAGAATGTGACGTCCATACCTTGCTCCGTCTGCCTACCGGTATTTTCTATGCCCAAGGGGTGAAGGCGAACGTGTTGTTTTTTGATCGCAAATCGACAGGAGAAACGCCTTGTACCAGCCGACTTTGGATTTACGATCTCCGCACCAACCAGCACTTCACGCTCAAGACCAATCCCCTCAGACGTATCGACTTGGACGAATTTGTAGACTGCTATAACCCTGCAAATCGTCACGAACGGACAGCGACTTGGTCCGAAGATAATCCGACCGGACGTTGGCGCTCCTATTCTTATGAGGAGCTGATGCAGCGTGACAAGATCAGCTTGGACATCTTCTGGCTAAAAGACGAAAGCTTGGGAGACTCTGCGAACTTGCCAGCTCCCGATGTCATCGCAGCAGATATTGTTGAGGATTTACGCACTGCGTTAGAGCAGTTTGAGGCAATAGGAGAAGAAATCACGTCCGAGTAGCAACAACGCTCCTCTATTGCATGGGGGCATTCAGCCGCTGTGTGTACCGGCCGCCATACGTGTCGGCTCTGCCTTCTTCTTGCGCTCGCTGTTCAGCGCGGGCCGTATCCGTCTCCCGCGCCAGCGCAACCTAAAAGAACAACTCCTCGGGGTCGAGTCCCAGCAGCAGGCGGCCCGTAGGCCGGTACGTCTTGAGATGCACAACACGGTGCTGGCAGGCGGTCAGAATATCGCGCATGTAGCGGTCGAACGCTACATCACGTCGAGTCGGGTCCCCCTGGTGCGCAGTTCCTACCACGCCTGGAAGCACGTCGAGTGAGCGGGATCGGCTGGCCCCTCCCTCTCTCTGCCTGGGGTGTCACGGGCAGCTGGGTCCAGCTTGCTCTCTTCCTGACGAGTCGTCCTGCTCAGTATGTGGTGCCGTCCTTGTGGACAAATTGCCACTGTCCGTCTTTGCCGAGGACCGCTTGTATATCGTCGTCAGGATAGTGACCGCTATCGCCCGCGCTGCGGTCGCCGATTTCGAGGTACACGACCTCCTCGGCCGTGCGGTTCACGAGGTGATGCCCGTTGCCTGTACCAGACTTGAATCCGGCGCACATGCCGGGAGACAGTGAGGTCTTGCCATCGTCTGTCACCAGCAGTGGATGGCCCGTCAAGATATAGATGAACTCGTCTTGCCGCGAATGGCTATGACGCAGAGAAGAGACCGCGCCTAGGGCGAGCCGGGTGAGATTCACGCCGAAGTTTGACAAGCCAAACACATTGCCCAGCGGGCGTTTCCCTCGACCTGCCATCCGCGATGCAAACGGCTCGGGATAGTTCGACGCCTTGGCTCGCAGCGGGGCCTCCGCCGCGACAATGGCGACCGGCGAATTGTTATCACTCATGGGCGTTCCTTATGAGACGGCGTCAAAGGCTGCGTCAACATTGATCGTCAAGCCGTCCAGCACGACCGAGCTGGCCTGCGTGCCCCGGCCGAAGACCCCGTGCTCGACATAGGCAGAGCCCGCCAGCCGAAGAACGGTAACGGTTTCGGTCCGTGGGTCCACGATCCAGTACTCAGGGATGTGGGCCTCGGCGTAGTCGCTCCGTTTATCGACGAGGTCACGCTCGGGTTGATCGGGGCTCACGATTTCAACAACAAGGTCATATCATTTCTTCTTGACAAGCATCCATTATACGGGCAAGCTTGCAGGCGATGAACAAAGCCCTGCCAACGATTACC
>WTHD01000145.1 GCA_011523265.1 Candidatus Binatota bacterium | reverse complement strand
ACCTCCTCCGTCACCAGACAGATGAGGGTACGCCCGGTGCCTTCCGCTTGATTTCCCTCACCGCAGGAGGAAACTGGGCTGGCACCAATTCCCATCAGCACGCCCTCTTCAACCTCCCCGGCGGTTTACCGTTTCCCTTTGAGGACTCGGAGGTCGACGCCTTTCTCTTTAGGGAGGGAGGCGACACCTTCCGTCCGGCGCGCGACATCTATGTCAATCTGGGCACCTTCCTCAACCCGAACCGCTTCAGTGACCAACACGGGGTGTGGGCACGGTCGGGCTGGCGGGAAATGATAGCAGAAGTGATGGATTTTAATCTGGACGCCTTGACCGGCGTGCCTACCGGGATCGTGCGGGTGCGTTATGTGGTGCACTTCAGCAAAGACTTACAGTCCGTCACGGGCACGCAGAAGGGGCGGGTCTTTGCGCTGGATCAAGACCCGCTGGACCCGGAGACGGTACCGACCATGGAGTTTGACTCGATATTCTCCGGACGGCGAGTAACGGTCAAGGCCGAGTAGTGCCGGCAGGGGTTCTTTCGAAGGATGGCTCAATAAGTATTTGATTTTACTCACTTTTTGTCTAAGACCCCCCTATATATGCAAAGAGGGTCTGATAAGTCCTTGATTTTACTTAACCTAGAGGAACCTTCCTTTGTATCTCCTTCTGATACCCTATAATAGAACTATGTTTTAATATAAACCTTTGATTGCCTTATACGCTGGCCCGGAGGCCGGAGGTCTATATCACTCCGCCTCAACGGGACTGGTGTTCACGGACCGGAGCGGTTCGGCTTCCAGCTTGGTCGGCGCTCCGACCAGCAACAGCCAAATCGCGCTGCGCAATAAAGAACAGGCGGCGAAAAGGAAACAGTGTCCCGTTCGGACCGGCCGGATAGGCCTGGGCGAGCTTCTGACCGTATATGTCCAGAAATGCGGTCTGTCCGTCCTGACCGAGGCGTTGGCCCAAGCGCTCAAGCGTCGGGCGCAGGGCCGTGCCTTTCATCCATTCCAGGACCGCATTCTCACCGGACAAGAGGTGGTAATAAATCGTCTCCCATACCTGGACCGTACATCCCAGGGCATGGAGCGTTTGGGTATACCAGCGGGGGGTCTGTATCGTGAAACGCTCCTCCGAGCCGGCCAGCAGCGACCCCCACGGCTCTTGCTGCGTTGACTCACGCAGAATCCGGTGGGCGGCCTCGGCATGATTGTTCGGCATCTGTACCGCCAGCACGCCGCGTGGAGTCAGCAGGCCGACCAAACGCCGTAAAACGGCTTGATGCTCGGGCACCCAGTGCAAGGCCGCGTTCGAGATGATGCGGTCCAGCCGTTGCGGCGGGGACCACTCGGCAATATCCGCTTCCACAAAATGCAGCCGAGGCTGAGCCGGCAGCGCCCTGGCCTGGGTCAACATCTGGGACGAATTATCCACCCCCCACACGGTTGCGAGCGGCCAGCGTTCGGTCAGAGCCGCCGTGAGCGTACCCGGTCCGCAGCCCAAATCGGCGGCGGTTGTCACCTCGCCATCCGGCAGACGATTCACTAAATCGAAAAACGGCTGGGCGCGTTCCTTTTGAAAGCGCTGATACTGTTGCGGGTCCCACGTAGCCATAAGAACACTGAAGAAGAGAGTTTCACACCAACACGCTCAACCACGGGGCTTCATACACACACAGCAGCAAAAATAAGGCAATATAACTGAGGCGGAGTGCGACAAGTTCGTTGGGCGCGAGACAATAGCCCCAAATAACCAGCAGCCAGCCGAAGCCAAGGACCGGAGCCACAGCATAGACGGCAGCGATAAAGCCGATTAACAGCAGGTGCATGATGATTGACCAACGGACTGACAGCGGAAGCAGAACAAGCACGGCAATGGCGGCCTCGATCAGGTAGTTGAGCCACGTCATGACGCCGGCAAGCAGTACCAATTTTTCATTCCTGAAAAGGAGGGGGAAGGTGGCGTTCAGGTTCACCGGGTCCGAGGCTTGGCGGTACAGCACCCGGTTTGCTTCAAGAACCTCGGGGGCAATGCCACACAATAGGGCAGCCACAGCGCTAAAGCGTTCATCTGTCATAAGGACAAATTGAAAAAAATCACCACTCAAATAGTCAGGCGAGAGAGATTTTTGCGCCACGGCAAGCGTCATGGTGAAGCACAGCAGATAGCGGGCGACCTTTTTGACCAGAAGAGGTCGCTCCTGTTCGCCCTGTTTGCAGACAAGAAAGACGGTCACCAGCCAGTAGAACAGCAGGTATTTGTGGTTGTCGGCAGACCGCCAGTCGAGCCACAAGGCCGCGCCGCTGAAACAGGCAATCAAAAACCAGAAGAGGGCCTGGGTGCGGAGCCTGGGAACAAGCAAGAATGCGACAAAGAGCAACTGAAAGGGAATTTCAAAATAGTCGTGCCGGTAGCCGCGAAAGACAAGAATACCAAGGGTGAGAGAAGTGATGACAGTAAAAGAATCGCGCGGTGTCGCACCGGCCAATTGCCCCACCACAGGGTGGCTGCGAAGACGATCAACCGCGCCCATCACCGCTCGCCGTGCTCGCTGCGCAATTGAGGGTTCCAAGAGTTTGGTGGTGCAGCTCTCCGCTGGCTACGTCCACAACGAGCTTAAAGCCGGTCACGCGAATACGACGAGGAATGAGAGGCTCACCTGCGGCGGATGCCACACGTTGAACCATGGCCACTGGAACCGGCGCGGCGCTTTCGGTGGTGTGAATAGGGGTTTTGCTCTGTCTTGCGTCAATCCAGACGACCTCGCCAAGATGCCGACAGAGGGCCTGCAAATTGGAGGCGGTAGGTTCGGCCACATAACGGTCTAGGGGCTTCCCGATATTCCTCCTTGCGGCGACAAACTCACCCGCTTCGGTCTCCAACCAAATCGATACAAAGCGTGTGTCGTGATCGTCCTGGGTCGAAAACATCCCCATCCCGCCTCCCTTCCACGTCGAAAGATCGTAGCGGGAGGTTCGAATGAGATGATGCGAAAGCACGGCCAATGACAACAATACTGGGACGTACAATGCCGCAGAAAATCCTTTTATTTTTACCAACCCGTATCCCCAGAGCAGCCAGCCTCGCTTCGGTGAATCCGCGCAAGAAGCTC
>WTHD01000036.1 GCA_011523265.1 Candidatus Binatota bacterium | reverse complement strand
CGGCCATACTCCGCCGCGCGGTCGACCACGGTATCGGCCGCCAGTTTCATCTTCTCGATGCCGCCGGAGCAGAACAACCACTCACAGTGTTTGGCCGCAAACTCGATACCGGCGGGCGAGGACCCGGCGTTGATCAGATACGGCCGAGGCTTACGGGCGGGTTTTGGACTCACGTAGGCCCCATAGGACTTGTAGAACTCCCCTTCGTAGGTGATAGGCTCCCGGCTCGACCAGGCCCACTTCATGAGGGTGACAAACTCGTCCGCCATTTCGTAGCGTAAATCGTGGTCGGGAAAGGTTTGTCCGAACAACGCCTGCTCGTCTTCAATCCAGCCCGTCACGACATTCAGGCCCCAGCGTCCCTGTGAGAGATAGTCGATCGTAGCCCCGAATTTGGCGAAGTGCAGCGGGTGAAATCCGTAGGTCACGTGGGCCGTGGAAAAGAGCAGAATCCGACGGGTCAGCGGAGTCAGTGCGGCGGCCGTCGTCAGGAAATCGAGCGAGTCTTCGTTAAAGCGCGTTTCCCCGCCGTGCCCGAGCCAGCGGCCAAACGGGATCTGGAATTCGAGTCCCATCCGCTCGGCGAACTGGATCAGATACTGGGCCGTATCCCAGTGCCAGAAGTTTTGATACCGGTCCGGGTCGTCGAGCACGGCCTTGGAGATGGTCGCCCCACCGGTCAGGTTCCAGGCAAAGAGCCCCAGTAGGAGGGGATGCGGACTATCGATCGCGGGCTGCCCGCCCGGATCAAACGGCCCCCGGGTAATCCGTACCCGTTCTCCATAGTGCCCTACTCTGCCCATTCACTCGACCTAAATCCCGTTGCTGGCGTCCTGAGGCAAACCGCGCAAGTCAACCAGCGCTTCAGGTTTCAGTTGCCGAGGAATTGCTCCTAAGGTGGACATCGTCTCCGCTGCCACCGCCAAGCCGTCCATATCGATCAGGCCCGTCGTGTTCCAAATCGGTAAAGTCCGCGTCAACGCTTGCTCGACAGTGGCCGGCTCGTATCCTGGCATATACTCGCAGACCATGGTTTTGGTTTCTTCAGGATGGGCGGTACAGTATTGGGCGCCTTTGAGATATCCCCGTAACAGCTTCCGCAGCAACCGTGGTTGTTCTGCGATAAAATCCTCGCGCGCCACCAAAAGCCCCCATTGAAAGTGGGGTTCAACCCGGCTGGCCGGCTCCACTACCCGTAGCGCTCCTTGCCGCTCGCCCAAAGAGACCCAGGGCTCTATGATCAGTTGGGCGGACAACTCCCCGGAAGCGAGGCCATCAATTTTGTTATAGTCCTGCTACAGCTCCCGGTAGGCAACGTCTCGCGCGGGATCAAGACCGGCCCGCTTCAACTCCAGCTTCATGAGATGCCCGTCACAGCTCCCGTGGGATAGCAGGCCAACCGTCTTCCCCCGCAATGCGGTCAGCTCCTGGATTTCCGGGCGAACCACAAACAAGAAGTGATCAAGATTCCCGATCACGCTGCTGGCAATAACCTTGCCGGGCAGCACCCCATTGCCAACGGCTGTCAAAAAAGGGGGGCTCCCCATCCTGCCGACCTGAATGTCTCCGCGCCCCATCGCCTGCGCCAACGCGTCTCCGCCAGGGACAACCTGGATGTGAAGATTGATCCCCTCTTCTAAGAAAAACCCCTTCCGAAGCGCCATCACAAAGGGCCAGTCATGCTGACCGCCCTGATTGGCATGTCCCCACGTAAAGTCCACGCAAGCCTGCTCTGCCATTGATGATCCTCCTTGGCCGAGTATAGACAAGAGATAGGCGACCGCGTTACTCCTGAGTAGCACCCTTCATGAGGATGTGAAATCTCTCAATCCAGGAGAGAATTATGCGTGCGACTTCGACGCCTTCGATAATTGGAAATTATTGGCTCAACAGTATCAAGCCACCGCGCAGCGGCTGGCTGTAATTCGAGGCACTTGGAGCTCAAGTAGGAGCCAGCATGACGACCTTACTCACCGATACCCTGGAGTCGCCCATCGGTCGCCTCGTGCTCGTATTTGACGCGGGTCGGTTATGCGCGCTTGACTACGCAGACAGCCACGGGCGGATGACCCGGTTGTTGCAGCGGCGCTATTACCGGTTCCGGTTAGGTGCAGCCTCCAAACCCCCCGGCGTGATACAACAGCTCAGGGCCTACCTCGGAGGCAAACTCAACGCGATCGATAGCATTCAGGTAGACCCAGGCGGAACCGCGTTTCAGCAAAAAGTCTGGGAAACACTGCGAACTATTCCGCCCGGAACCACACGAACCTACCGTGACGTGGCCGAACAGATAGGCAGGCCGAACGCCTGGCGCGCCGTCGGCAGAGCGAATGCCCTCAACCCGATCTCCATTGTTCTGCCCTGCCATCGTCTTATTGGTTCCAACGGTGCTCTCACCGGCTATGCCGGAGGTCTGGAACGCAAACACTGGCTGCTTCGACACGAAGGGGCATGAGTATGAAAATTTTTGTGACGGGCGCGACCGGCGTCATTGGCCGTCGCGTTGTTCCCCAACTCATCCGGGCCGGGCATCAGGTGACCGGCCTTGCGCGCACAGACCAGAAAGCGGCGCTTCTTCGCCAGTTCGGAGCAGCCCCGGTGCAGGTCGATCTGTTTGACCCGGCAGCGCTGGGGCCTGTGCTTGCCGGCCATGAGGCAGTCGCCAACCTGGCGACCAGTGTCCCGCCGCTTGAACGGGCGCTGGAGCCGGCCGCCTGGGAGATGCATAATCGCCTCCGCAACGAGGCATCCCAGAGTGTGACCCGAGCGGCGTCTGAGGCGGGCTGCCGGATTTTTATTCAGGAGTCGATTACCTTTCCGTATGCGGATAAAGGGGCGGAGTGGATTGAGGAAACCGATGCGGATAGCTGTCCGCCGGAGATGGCCAGCAGCCGCGTGGCAGAGGAACAGGCTGCCTGGTTCAGCGAAAATGGCGGACGAGGCGTCGGGCTGCGCTTCGCCCTGTTTTACGCCCACGACAGCTCGCATACCCAGGAATTCCAGGCCGCCATCCGTGCGGGCCAGTCTCCGTTTCTCGGCGACCCCGCCAGCTATATGAGCCATATTCACGCCGAGGATGCTGCTGCGGCCGTTGTGGCCGCGCTCAATGCGCCCGCAGGTATCTAT
>WTHD01000527.1 GCA_011523265.1 Candidatus Binatota bacterium | reverse complement strand
CGCACATTCCCCGGCCAGGAATAATGGGTGAGCAGGGCTTGCGCCTCAGGGGTAATGCCTGTTGCCGAGGTCCCCACCTCCTGCGTAATCTTATCGAGAAAATAGGCGGTGAGTTCGGGAATATCTTCACGCCGTTGGCGCAGTGGGGGCAGGGTGATCGGCACAACACGAAGACGAAAATACAAATCTTCCCGAAAACGTTTTTCTTTGACGGCGGCTGCCAGATCCTGATTTGTGGCCGCGATGATGCGCACGTCCGCTTGGAGAGCCTGGCTTCCTCCGACCCGGGTGAACTCACGCTCCTGGAGGACGCGGAGCAGCTTTGCCTGAAGCGACGGGGGCATGTCGCCTATTTCATCCAGGAAGAGGGTCCCACCAGCGGCCTGTTCAAACTTCCCGGCATGCCGCTCAACCGCACCGGTGAATGCCCCACGTTCGTGGCCGAACAGCTCGCTTTCGAGCAGCTCGAGCGGAATGGCCGAACAGTTCACCCCAATAAAGGGCGCCCGCCAGCGGGCTGAGTAGTGGTGAATCACTTTCGCCACCAACTCTTTGCCTGTCCCGCTTTCGCCCTGGAGGAGTACGGTTGCATCGCTACGGACGATACGTCCGACGGTTTTGTACACCTGCTGCATGGCCGCGCCGCTGCCGATGATCTGCTCATCGCGGCCTTGGATGGCCGGCAGTGGACGTTCGGTATTGGCCGTGAGCCGTTTGACTTCTATGACGTGGGAGACCAGAGCGTGGACATCATCGAGGTCGAACGGTTTTGGCAAATAGTCAAAGGCTCCACGCTTCATCGCCTCGATCGCATTGGTCAGCGTGGTTTGACCGGTGATAATGATGATCGGGAGGTCGATCTGAGCGGCTTGCGTCTTCTGTAAGAGATCCAAACCGCTGAGTCCCGGCATGCGAATATCGATAAAGGCCAGATCGAACACCTGTTCCTGTACGGCCGACCAGGCTTGAGAGCCGGTTGCGACCGCCTCGACGTGATAGCCCTGCTCGGTGAGCGTATCATGCAGAACCTGGCGGATGAGATCTTCGTCGTCGGCAATGAGAATCGTTCCGTTCACCACAGCATCCTATCCTGGCGGGACGGGTAAATATACGTGGAAGCTCACCCCTTGCCCCGGGCTGCTTTCGACCCGAATGGTCCCTCCGTGTTGCGCAATAATCTGTTGGCTGACCGGTAAACCCAAGCCTGTGCCCTGGCTCTTGGTGGTAAAAAACGGGGTGAACAAATGGGGGAGATGATCCGGGGTAATCCCTGGCCCGTTGTCGGCGAAAATAACGCACAGAAAACGACCGCCGGCGTGGTTGTCGTAGAGCGGCTGCTTTTCTGGAGTGTCTGGGGGCTGCGTTTGCGCAGGGGTCGCAATACTCCCTGGCTGAAGGGGGACAGTCCGGTCAAGAGGGTAACGCACCAGATGAAAGTCTGTCGCCATTTTTGTTGAAATACTGAGGACCCCACCACGTTGCCCGTGGAGGGCTTGTACACTGTTTTTGATCAGGTTGCGAAAGACTTGGGAGAGGCGCGCTTCATCGCCCGACACGAGCGGCAAACTCGGGTCAAAATGGGTCTGAACAGTTGTTCCTTTGGAGGCCGCTTCTTGTTCAAGCAGCAGGACATCGGTGATCGTCTTATGGATATTGACCGGCTGGGGATCAAAGTGGGGACACGCCGAGAGCTCGAGCAACTGCTCAAGCAGCGCGCTGAGACGGTCAATCTCGTCCACCATGATAGTCGTGTATTTGACCACAGACTGGTCGGTCTTGACCCGAGACTGGAGGAGTTGAGCCGCGCCTCGGATGCCCGCCAGGGGATTTTTGATTTCGTGCGCGAGTCCGGCAGCCACCACGCCAAGGGAGGTCAGTCGGTCATCCCGCTGTTTCTCCTCTTCCAGTTCTTTCTGGTGGCTCAGATCGTGCAGGACCAGGACAAGCCCGAGGGGACAGTCGTCCTGGTTGAAAATAGGAGAACAGGTGACACGGACCGGTACGACGCGGCGAAAACGGTCACGTAAATCTCCCTCTCCTACCGTGCGACTATAGCCAGGTTCCTGCGCCCTCCGGATGAGGGTCACAATCCACGGATTTTCGTCAAAAACCTGGGTGTACGAAACCCCCCGGACTTGTGTTTGGGCGACACCGGTGAGGGATTCCGCGGCGGCATTAAAGAAGACGATATTGTGCCGGTTATCGATGATTGCCAAGCCTTCTTCGAGATAGGTGGCAATATGTTCCCAATAGCCTGAGGGAAAGTTTGAAGGAGATTGGCCTGGGGTGAGTCTTTGCTGCGTCACTCAAGGTCCCATCTCAAACCTTGTTTTTCTTGTCAAGACGGGGTTGCCAAACAGCGCTGGCGCCAGCTATGCTGTTCTGACATGCAGGACCCAGAAGCACTCTGCCGCCATGTGAGTCAGGTTCTTGTGGAGGCACTGTGCGCGAAGGGTGCGGTCCGCCTGAGTGGGCAACGGGCTGCGGTTGCGAACAAGGTTGCGAGCGCATTACTCGCGAACTTCCGCCAAGAAGCCGCCCTTGAAAAGGAAGCCGAGCGGTTAGCCGAAGCGCACATCCAGAAGACGCCAACGGTTGATCGCTATAAGGTCGTCCAGCTCATTAAGCGACGCTTAGCCGAAGAGCGGGACTTTGCGCTATGAGCGATCTGTCCGACAACCGCATTACCGCTCTGGCTCGTTCGGCTTTACGGGCCATTGCCGCAGAAGGAAAGATTGTCAATGAAAGAGGGGCATTGATCGAGAGTAAACGGATATTGAGTTCTTATTTTCAGCAGGGAGACGCAATCGATGCCGCGGTGCGGCGAAAGATTCGTTCCCTGTCGAGAAAAGTCGCCCCAGGAAGTACGGAATGGGATGTCCTGTATCGTCGGTATTTTGAGGAAGAGTCCCGAAAGCGAAAATTCTGAGCGCTGACGGTTGACAACACCAGAAGAGTGATTATTTTCCCCCCAGCCTGAGCGGGGGTGGAACCCCTCCCATAGAGAAGATTCACAGTTAAGGAAACACGTCTGAGAGAAAGGAGACGAGGTATGAAAATTCGACCTCTACAGGATCGGATTATTGTCAAGCGGATTGCGGAAGAAGAGAAGACCGCAGGTGGAATCATCATTCCGGATACCGCAAAGGAAAAACCCCAGGAAGGGAAGGTGACCGCCGTTGGAAACGGGAAGGTCGGAGAAGATGGCAGGGTCACCCCGCTCGATGTCAAGAAAGGCGACAAGGTGCTCTTTGGCAAATACGCCGGGACAGAGATCAAGATCGACGGTGAAGAGCACTTGATTATGCGCGAGGATGATATCCTCGGCGTGGTCGAAGGATAATCCGGGATACCAAGGGAGGATTAGGAATGGCTGCGAAGCTTGTCAAATTCAGTCAAGATGCAAGAGACAAAACCCTCAAGGGCGTGAATGTCCTGGCCGATGCGGTGACCGTCACCCTCGGTCCAAAGGGACGGAATGTTGTGATCGAGAAATCCTTTGGCGCCCCAAATGTCACCAAAGACGGCGTGACCGTCGCCAAGGAGATCGAGCTTGAGGACAAGTTCGAAAATATGGGCGCTCAGATGGTCAAGGAAGTCGCCAGTAAAACCTCTGACGTGGCTGGTGATGGGACCACGACGGCGACGGTCCTTGCCCGGGCGATCTATGCGGAAGGCGTGAAAATGGTCGCCGCCGGCCACGACCCCATGAGCATTAAGCGGGGTATCGATAAGGCCGTGACCACCATGGTCAACGAGTTGCGTAACCTGTCCAAGTCCACACGCGACCAAACCGAAATTGCCCAGGTCGGCACGATCTCGGCCAATAACGACTCGACCATCGGCGGTATTATTGCCGAAGCCATGAACAAGGTCGGCCGAGAAGGCGTGATCACCGTCGAAGAGGCCAAGGGGCTGGATACGACGCTCGACGTCGTCGAGGGGATGCAGTTCGACCGGGGCTATCTCTCTCCCTACTTTGTGACCGATCCGGAACGGATGGAGGGCGTGTACGAGGATGCCTATCTGCTCATCCACGAGAAGAAAATCTCGGCCATGAAAGACCTGCTGCCCGTGCTCGAAGCAGTGGCCAAGAGTGGCAAGCCGTTGCTCATCATCGCTGAAGATATCGAAGGCGAAGCACTGGCAACGCTGGTTGTGAACAAGATTCGTGGCACCCTCCAGTGTGTGGCGGTCAAGGCGCCGGGTTTTGGCGATCGCCGCAAGGCCATGCTTGAGGATATTGCTATTCTGACCGGTGGTCGGGTCATCGCCGAAGAACTGGGCGTGAAATTGGAGAGCCTGACGCTCAATGACCTCGGCCGGGCCAAACGCCTTGTTGTCGATAAAGACAACACCACCATCGTTGACGGTGCTGGGAAGAAGGGTGACATCGGCGGCCGTATCAACCAGATCCGTGCCCAGATCGATGAGACGACCTCAGACTATGACCGGGAGAAACTGCAAGAACGCTTAGCCAAAATGGTCGGCGGTGTTGCCGTCATCCAGGTTGGTGCTGCCACTGAGGTTGAGATGAAGGAGAAGAAGGCCCGCGTCGAGGATGCCCTGCACGCCACGCGGGCTGCGGTTGAAGAAGGCATCGTCCCCGGTGGCGGGGTCGCCCTCATCCGCTCTTCCGGTAAGCTCGGCAAGGTTGAGGTGAGCGAAGAGGAACAGATCGGCGTCAACATTATCCAAAGAGCAATCCAGGAGCCCTTACGCTGGATTTCTTCTAATGCAGGCGAAGAAGGTTCCATTGTTCTGGATCGGGTTCGTAACAGCAAAGGTGCGAACGGCTTTAACGCGGCAACCGGTGAGTTTGAAGATCTCATTAAAGCCGGCATTGTCGATCCCACCAAGGTCGTGCGGACTGCCCTGCAGAACGCCTCGTCCGTCGCCGGTCTGTTATTAACAACCGAAGCCACCGTTGCAGAGAAGCCTGATGAGAAGGGCGCCGCCGGTATGCCACCAATGCCTCCGGGCGGTATGGGTGGCATGGGTGGTATGGGCGGCATGGGCGGCATGATGTAGCCTCCCCTGCGTTGCACAATCGTCAAAAAAGGCCCTACACCAGTAGGGCCTTTTTTATTGCTGTGATGGGGAAATCGGACGAGTCTAATTTCCGGACAGCCCGGTGATCCGAATCCCGGCGGAATGCACTTTATTCCGGATATTTAAACGAATCAGTAGGGCGGTAATCGGCTCGATCAAACTGGCGGCGGCCAGCGGACCGACATCAACCGTGTGAATACCCAGCTTCTGCACCAGCTCAATCACCTTTGGTCTGGCGTCTTTATCTCCACAGACCAGGACATCACAGTCTATTTCAGCGTTGACGTCACGTAAGAGGTGAGCGGAAATGTTCTGTAACGCACACACGACCTGGACCTCGTCGCCCAGGATTTGTTTCGCCTCTTCTGTTGCGGAGCCTGCCTCCGGCATGACCACCCGTCGTGCGTTATCCGGGTCGAGCGGAACCGACACATCCACAAAAATCTTTCCCTTGAGCTGATCTTTCACGGACTCTACCGTCTTGACGTGGGCGGAGTACGGCACGGTGATAAACACCACGTCGGCTTCTGCGGCGGCCGTGACGTTATCCGTTCCGCGCAGGAGGTCACGGCCGAGCTCCTGATTGAGCTCGCTGGCTACGCGTTCTCCCTTTTCCTGTTGACGTGAGCCGATAATGACCTCTTCTCCCGCGAGTGCCCAGCGCAGGGCCAGGCCGGGACCTTGTTCTCCAGTTCCTCCCAAAATGGCAATCTTCACGCGTTCTCTCCTCTCTTTCCTGCAGCTTGATTTTTTATTGGCTCCCGCCAACTGAGGCCTTGATATACTTCTCCGTGACCGGCGATAAGTCACGCGGCGACACCATAACCTCGATGATGACAAAAGACGAGGTCCGGTCGGCTTCCAATAACGTCTGGCGCAGCTCTTGGACTGTCGTGGCTCGTAACCCCTTGCCGCCCCACTCTTGGGCCAGCGTGGCATAGGGCCACGGAGGAATGGTGAGCAAGTCCTGCCGTTCGGAAACCGGCCGAAAAATGCCCCAGCCACCGTTATTCATGACCAGGACAATAGGATTGAGTTTGTGACGGGGCGCGTGCGAGATCTCTGAGCCTGTCATTTGAAAGGCCCCGTCCCCACACAACACAATCGGCCGCTGACCGGTCCCCAATTGAGCGCCGAGTGCACCGGGGACGCCAAAGCCCATCGAGGCATAATATCCTTGGGCGAGATAGCCACCGCCTTGGCCAATCTTGATATCCAGCCCGGCGAACAGCATATCGCCCGCCTCAGCCACAACCATATAGCCTTCGCGCCCATCAAGGAATGTATTGACTTCCCATAACATATCCGAGACCTGGATCGCCCGGTCATCTCCGGGCGGCTGCGGGGCGAGATTGTCATAATAGGTAATCTCTTCCCGATGCAGCCTCAGCGGAGCCTGCAGCAAAGACTGGACGTAATCCTCAATGGTGACCTCGGTATAGGTATGAAAGCTGACGTGGACCTTATTTTCCGCGGCCCAGATTGAGTGGTGACGGTCGATGTATTGCGGCCGTGAGCCCAGATTCATATCCGTCAGGAGGGAGCCCAGGTGGAGTACCAGGTCGGACTCCTCAATCCGTTTGCGGATGGGGGCCGGCGAGATGGCCCCAATATGGACGCCCATATATTGGGGATGGTCCATGGGGAAGGCGCCCTTGGCCAAAACGGTCGTCAGGCAGGGTCCGCCGATCTTTTCGACCAGGGTAATGATATCGGTCGTGAGATGATGCCGAAAGGTTTCAATACCAATGATAACGGCTGGTCTGCGGGCCTGATTGAGACGAGCGCTTGTCTCCCGGACTGATTCCTCAACCTTTTGAGTGTCGGACAGCGTTCGACAAAAGTTGCCGTCCCACTCTCTGATCCGTGTGGGGACATCGACCTCCCGCTCAACCATATCCTGATGGATCTCAATATAGCCCGGTTGCTGATGACGCCAGATATTCTGGACCACCTCGTCAATATCCGTTGCCGCGGTCCGTGGATCGTCAATGATTTTTGCGGCGCAGGTAATCTCCTGAAAAATATGGAATTGGGACTCAACCTCTCTGGCCTGGTGATGGACTAACACCCCGAGTTTGCGTTTCTCTTCTCCCGGCCCACCGCTGATGACCAGGACCGGCACCCGCTCGGAATACGAGCCGGCGACACTATTCACGACGTTATGCCCCCCGGCCCCGTAGGTCACGCACAGGACGCCGATTTTTCCGGTGGCCCGCGCGTATCCATCGACGGCAAAGCCGGCACCCGGCTCATGCGAAGACGTGATGACGCGTATATCGTGGGGCTGGCCGAACTTCATAAAAAGCTGGATGACCAGATCACCCGGGATCCCAAACAGGTGGGTCAGGCCAATCCTGCGCAAATACGCGACAAGATAATCCCCAAGTTGCATCCGCGCTTCCATACGCCCTCCCTGTGGATAGTATATCAGATTCCCGGCAAGAAAGGGCTACGGGATACCTCAAAAAAGGGGAGAGGACCCACAGGGTAGGGGGAACGACGACGGACGGTTGCCGGGCAGGAAGGGCGCTTAGCCGAAAAATTCCTCGACATTGCCGGAAACGACCGGAACACTTTGGACGGCATTATTCCGAAAGACCCGGAACAGAACGGTCTCGCCAGCGGGCCGGCTCCAGAGTCGTTCATAAAAGGCGCGTCGGTCGGCTATTTCTTGCTCGTCGATGGCGAGGATCACATCCCCGGCTTTCAGCCCCGATTTGGCCCCTGGACCATCGGGTAACAGGCCGGCGATAACAAGATGGTCTTTGACCGTATACGAATACATGCCGATCCAGGCGCGCGAGGGCCGGGTGACTCGCCGGCCATAGCGCAGGAGTTCGTCCTGATGTTCGGTGAAGTGTTCAACCGGAATAGCCAGGGAAAATTTTCCGATTTCATTGAGATTGAGAGAGACGACGCCGACCATCCGGCCGCGCATATCGAACATGGGACCGCCGCCCAAGCCCGGATTCATCGCCGTACTCGTCAACGCCCGCTCCAGGCTATACTCCCAGTAGACATCAAAATGGGACACCGAGGTGAGTCCGCCGCCATTCACCCGCCGCCCATTTTCTTCCCCCGCACTGGCGACCAGGAAAACCTCATCCCCTGCGTGCAGCGCGGTGGAAGGCTGGAGGGGGACGGCGGGAAAGCCGGTTTGAGATATTTTTAACACGGCAATCCCGCTCGCAAAATCCTGCGCAACCACCTCAGCTTCGAGCTGGGTGTTATCAATCATGCTGACCTGAACCTGAGACGCGCCAATAACAATGTAATTGACGGTCAGAATATAGCCGTCCGGACTCACCACTGCCCCGGACCCCATACGCTCAGTGCCTAACAACTGGGCGGAATGGTGCTGTGAGGGAACGGTGACCTGAATGGCTACCGTCGAAGGAATCACTTGTTCAATAAGTCTGACCGAAGCGTTCACGCTGTCCCCTTTGAGTCTTGCGGAGTCACCAATAACTAATGCCTCACTTATGCGAAAGCAACCCCTCAAGACCCTGGTCCACTGACGCCTGCCCGAGCAGATCGGCATATGCTAATATCCCGTACTTTTCAGGTCCGTTCGCTTTGGTCATTATGGCGAGACGCGGACACGACCGACCAGAAGGGGTAACCGTACCGTGATGAAACGTTCGACCGAGCTGCACACATCGACCCTGTCCGAGTATGAATCAAAGCGGGTGATTGCCGGATACGGGGGTGTGATTTCTCGGGAAGTCCTCGTCCAAGAGCCGTCCGAGGCCGGCCGCGCGGCAGCGGAGATAGGGTTTCCCGTTGTAGTGAAACTGTGCGGGCCGCGTATTGCTCACAAGACCGAACGGCAGCTCGTCCGCCTCGGTCTCGATACGGCCCAGGCGGTCGAGCGGGCGGCGCACGAGCTGTGGGCGCGACGTCGGGATGAAGATGGGGAAGTCGGTCTGCTCGTTGCTGAGATGGTTGCCGGGCAGAGAGAGTTGATCGCCGGTATGGTCCGCGACCCTCAATTCGGTCCGTGCGTCCTCCTGGGGCTTGGCGGTGTTCTGACCGAAGCGCTCGGCGATGTGGTCTTTGCCCTGGCGCCGCTCTCCCACACTCAAGCGAGAGCCCTGGTTGAGGGGATGCGCTTCGAACATCTCGTTACCCAACCGTTTCGGGGCGAAGAGCCGGTTGAGCTCGATGCCCTGGCCGACCTCCTGGTCGGGCTGGGCCGCCTGGCTGTCGAGCGGCCCGATATTGAGAGCGTGGACGTGAACCCACTGATCGTTGTCAACGGAAAGCCCATTGCGGTTGATGCCCTGGTCGTCACGAATCCGACGCCCCACCACAGGCCAACGGTTCAGCGGCGGGCTCCTGAAGAGATCCTTGAGCGCTTCCGCCCCCTGTTTCACCCGCGTGGCGTGGTCGTCGCCGGAGCGTCCTCCCATCCGGGGAAATTCGGGTTTGTCTCTTTGCACAACCTCAGACGCTTCGGCTATCAAGGCGCAATCTTTCCGGTCAATCGTGACGGCGCGGAGATTCTCGGCCAACCCACCTATCGGACGATAGAGGAGATTCCGCCGAATAAGGCTGACCTCGTCTTTGTGTGCACGCCTGTTGCGGCCAACGTCGAACTGCTGCGTTCCTGTGCCAAGATCGGCGTGCGGGCCGCCTTTGTCGCCAGTGGGGGCTATCGGGAGGCCGGAGAGGAGGGCCGCCGCCTGGAAAACGAACTGGTCGAAACCGCCGAGGAGCTTGGCATGCTGCTGGCCGGACCGAACGGCCAAGGGGTGATCTCGACGCCGGTATCGATGTGTGCCCAAATTGTGGCCCCGTATCCTCCGGCGGGCCGCCTGTCCGTCGTGAGTCAGAGCGGGAACCTGCTGTCCGCCTTCTTGAACTACTCCGTCCAGACCGGAGTCGGCGTGAGTAAGGCTGTTTCTGCCGGTAACTCCGCCCACACGAATGTCGCCGACTATCTGGAATATTTTGCGGCCGACCCGGAAACCGCTGTCGTCCTGGCCTATCTTGAGGGCGTGCCCGACGGCCCTCATTTCATTGACGCAATCCGCGGTCTCACCCAGCGCAAGCCGTTGGTGTTGGTGAAAGGCGGCGCCGCGGCAGAGGGGCAGCGGGCGGCCTTATCGCATACCGGTTCGCTGGCGACGGACGACCGTGTCTTTGACGGGCTGTGTCGCCAGTTAGGCGTATTACGGGCGCCGACGATCGAACATGCCTTTGAGTGGGCGGCGACCCTGGCTACCCAGCCGCTCCCGCAAGGCAGACGGGTCGTGGTCTTTACCACCGTTGGCGGTTGGGGGGTCCTGACCGCGGACGCCTGCGCCCAGGCCGGGCTCAACCTTATTCCCCTCCCCCAAGACCTCGTCGAGACAATTAGTACCCTGGTCCCGGCCCGCTGGAGCCACAATAATCCGATTGATCTGGCGGGCGGCGAAACCCGGGATACGGTTCCTCAGGTCCTTGATCTCGTCTGTGCCCACCCCGAGGTCGATGCGGTGCTACACCTCGGCCTGGGTATCCAGGCCGCAACCGCCCACGGCTTTAAGGGTGGTGTATTCTATCCGGACTACGGCTTGGAGCGCATGGCCGGATTCCATGAAAACCAGGAGCGGCGCTATGCCGCAGCCGCGGCCGAAGCTTCGGGCCGGCATCAAAAACCCGTCCTCACGACCACCGAACTCGTCTATACTGCTTGGGAGTACGGCAATGCCGGCCCCCTGGCCGTCCGTGAAGCCGGCCGCGTGTGTTACCCGAGCGCCCACCGGGCGGTTGCCGCGCTCCGGGCCGCGATAGCGTATGCGGAGTTTCGCCGGCGTTATGATACGACTGAGTGACAAGCCGGAAAGAAGACACAGGAGGGAAGCATGAGACCTGACTACACCGTCATTGATGCCGATGGGCATGTCGATGAGAAGGCCGTCAACTGGGTTGACTTACTGCCCGAGCGCTATCACAAGGACGCGCCCTGTTGGGTGAGCTACCCGGACGGTCGCAGGCATCTGGTGGTTGAGGGCAAAATGTGGCCCAGCCGACGCGATTTCTACGGCCGACTCGGCATGTGGCCCGAACCCAAGAAGCCGGACCACCAATGGGGCTGGGATCGCGTGGGGATGCAGGACCCACACAAACGTATCCCCGATATGGACCTCGAAGGGATCGACATCGCCGTCCTGTTCGGGACCTTTATCGGCCTCGGTGCCGCCGCGTCAATTGAAGACCCCGGTCTGGGGATGGCCGTCTCCGTCGCCTATAACAACTGGCTGGCCGAATACTGCAAACCCTACGCTGACCGCCTCAAGGGCATCGCCATGATTCCCATGCAGGACCCCGAGGCGGCGCGAGGCGAAATCAGACGGACGGTCGAGCAACTGGGCATGGTCGGTGTCCAGGTCCTGACGAATTTCGGTGGCAAGCTCCTGCACGAAGCCGAGTTCGACCCGATTTGGGAAGAAGCCCAGGGCCTCGGCGTCCCCATTTGCGCGCATATCATCTCGACCAACTCCGCGGGTGTCGACCGCTTTGATCGCTACGTGTTCAAGCACGCCTTTTATTCTCTTGACACCATGCTGGCCGTCGCCTCGTTTGCCTCCGGGGGGATTTTGGAACGATTCCCGAAGCTGAAAGTGGCCTTTATGGAGGCCGGTGCCGGCTGGGTGCCGTGGATGATGGATCGGCTCCACGAGCATTATGAACTGTTGCCGCAGCAAATGCCCTGGCAGCAGCGCAGTCCCGAGGACTGGATTACGAGCGAGAACTGTTTCTTCGCGGTCGAGCCGGACGAAAAGACCATTCCGTTCGTAGCCCAACTGATCGGGGAAGAGCGCCTGATCTATGCCTCGGACTACTCGCACTGGGACTGCATGTGCCCGGATTCGGTCAAAGCCATCTATGAGCGGACGGACATATCGGATGGGCTGAAGAAGAAAATTTTAAGTGAAAATGCCGCCCGCTTATTCAACCTCTAAACGCGGGTGGCCGTATGCATGACTACATCACTCCCGCAGGCTGGCGAACGGGGATCGAGGAGGTCGCGCCGAAAGTGTACGCCTATATTCAGGCGTATGGTGAACTGGGTGTCAGCAACGCCGGTCTGTTACTGGACCGTGAAGGCGTCATGGCGATTGACGCCCTCATGGTTCCGTCCATGACCACCCGCTTTCTCGGGGTGATTAAGAAAGTGACGAGACGGCCGGTCTCCCGGCTGGTCAACACCCACCATCACGTCGATCACAGCGGCGGCAATTTTCTCTTTCGCGACGCCCAGGTTATCAGCCACACCTTCTGTCGTGACGAACAACTCCGGGAAGGCATACCCGTCAAACAACTCCAACAGCGCATTCCGCGCTTTGCCAAGGAATTCTCCAAGCTCAAACCCAAGGTCCCGGACCTGACCTTTGAAGACCGGCTGGTCTTCCACCAGTCCGGACGCGACGTGGAACTGCGCCATCTCGGGCCGGCCCACACCTTTGGCGACGCCTTTGTCTATTTGCCCGAAGACAAGATCCTCTTTGCCGGAGACCTGGCTTTTTACTATGTCACGCCCCTGGCTTTCCAGGGCCATGTCGGCAATTGGATCAAGGTGGCCGATCGGATTTTGAAGATGGACGTGGACCTCATCGTGCCGGGACACGGCCCGCTTGGCGGTAAAAAAGAACTGCGCGAAATGCGGTCCTACCTCATGCTCATCCGGCGCGAGGCCAAGAAACGATTCCAGCTCGGCATGAGCCCCGAAGAAGCCGCCCGCAACGTCAAGCTTGGCATCTATGCCCGCTGGCGCGAGCCCGAGCGGATTCTGCCCAACATCATGCGGCTCTATCAGGAGTTCCAAAACGAACTCGACCGCCCCATCGACCGGCAGCGTATGATGGACGGCATGCGCCAGCTCCGGGCCGAACGCCACGGCCACGCCGCGGGTGAGCCGGACTGGTGCTGTAGCTAAGCAGTTTCTTCCTCTACCAGTGCCCGCGCCTGTGACTCCACCACCGTTCCCTTAAAGAAGTCCGGGTTGACGGCACTCCAGAAGCGGACGGGATTGCCGAACACAAAATCCTTGAAATTATCGTCCGTCATCACCCCGTCTTCGACGTTTTCATACGCCTCGGGCAACACCCCAGCCATGTCCGGCACGTCGAAGTGGCCGATGTCCGAGCCAAACAGGGCGTTGATCTTGGCCCCATACGGATTGACTTTGGTGTTGAAGGCCCAGGCGTTCAGCGGGTCGTCAGCCTCGCAGCCAAAGTAGAAATTCGGCACGAACAGGTCGCGGATGTCTTCGGCCCGCTTGATCCCGCAGGGCGCAAAATCGTCCAGTTTTTCCGGCTCCTTGGTAAGCAGGCCGAGATGGGCCTGCGTCGCCTTCTGTCCCAGCTTTTCCACCGCCGCGGGCGAAGCATATTTCTGGAACAGATCGACCAGCATCTCCTGGTTCAGATTGGCGGGATTCACATTATCCAGGGCCTTGGGGTTACGAATTTTCCAGTGCCCGATGAGATCGCTATACAGGCCGCAGGCCCAACCCACGCCGCCCTCCAAAAAGGCAAAGCGCAACTCCGGGAAACGCCGCGTCACGCCGTTCATGAAGATGGATTTACAGACCGCCTCTCCGGCCTGGGCAAAATGGCCGATGTGGTTGTACACAAAATTGGAAATCGAGGCCCGCATGCCAATGCCGGACGAGGCCGAGTGAAAGCTGGGCGGGATACCCACTTCGAGACACTTCGCCCAGACCGGGTCATAATCATGCGCGCTGTCTATGCCCAGGGTGTCGTGCCAGATTGCGTAACGGCCAGCCTCGGGCGCCTTACGTGCCACCGACGGGACCTGACGCCGGATCAGGCTCGACAGCATGGCCACCTTAAAGCCCTTGCTCTTGATAAACTCCAACTCTTCAAGCGCCTCCTCCGGGGTAAACATCGGCACCACCGCGGCCGGAGTCAGGCGATCTTCCAAGCCCGCGAACTGATCGGCCGTATACATATTAAACGCGCGGCAGGCGGCCCGCCGCACTTCGTCATCGCGCAGAAACGGCGCAAACAGCGCGCCTCCGGTCGGGTAGATCACCCCAAAGTCGATACCAAGCTCATCCAGGCGCTCATACAGCAGCTTGGGCAGCATCGCGGTCGCGCGGTCACGCGTATTCTTGGTCGGCACTCCCCACCAGGCCGGCTGAAGCATACGCCGGTCCTTACGTTCTTCTTCGGAGAGTCCCGCCCACTTCTTATTGCCGAACTGGTTGGCAACCTTGCCATAGCGCTCGGCCACACGCTCCCCCGCGACCTCGTGTAAATAGTCCATGGCCGCGGGCTCAAACTCGATCCAGTGACCGTCCGAGTCAATAACCGGATGGTTTAGTTGTGAGTGAATGTGCTCGGCTGTGTGATGTGACGACATCGGCTCCCTCCTTGGCGTAGCGGAAAATGCAATATAATCGAATTGTTTTTGTAGCAGGATCGGGAGAAGGGGAAAATATGTTGTTATTGCTTGTCAATATTCCAAGGTGATGTTGCAAACGCGAAAAAGTATTGGAAAGAATATGAGAGCCATGCGAAAGCTTAGAACTCTAATTCTCGTACTGGCAGTCCGCCAATAAGCGCGAACGTCCCTCATAAAAATAACGAAAGAAGAAAAAAGTGAACGACATCCGTTTTGACAATAAAGTCGTCGTTATCACCGGCGCGGGCAATGGTCTGGGGAAAAGCCACGCCCTCTTCCTCGCTTCGCGTGGGGCGAGGGTGGTGGTGAACGATCTTGGGGGAACGGTTGCGGGAACCGGGGGCTCGCGGTCTGTGGCTGATGCGGTTGTGGAAGAGATTAAAGCCGCGGGTGGAGAGG